>JAQUAE010000072.1 GCA_028687395.1 Anaerolineales bacterium
CAGCTCCACACCCATCAGGATGGCGATAGCATTCTTACGCGAGAGCACACCGAACAGCCCAATGCTGAACAAGGCTGCGGAAAATACCAGGTACCAGGACAATGGAATCATGAGGCCTCCCGATTCACTTGCGTTCCCAGGCGATCATGATGGCGCCAATCAAGGCTGCCAACAATAAGACCGAGGCGACTTCGAAGGGGATGAGATAGGCGCCGGGTGAGACAAGGGCTTTACCCAACTCCTGCACCGTATCCAGCGCCGGATTCAACTCGGGTTGAGTTGCCAGCGCCCCCGGCCACTGGAACACCATCCACACCAAGCCACCGAAGAAAAGCGCCGTTATCAGCAGCGCCCAGCCCCAATTGGGATTGACCTGCGGGCCCGCATCGCGTGCAATTCGACGGGTGAGCATAATGGCGAAGATCATCAAGACGGCAATCGCGCCAATATAGATCACCACCTGGGCTACCGCCAGGAAACCCGCGCTGAGAAGGACGAAGAAAACGGCCACCCCGAACAAAGCCAGCACCAGCCAGAGGGCTGCATGCACCAAGTTACGCGTGGTGACCACCAGGAGGGCCGCCCCGAGGGTGAGGGCCGCGACGAGAGTAAAGAGTATTGGCATCGCAGTCATGAATCGACTCCACTCGAATGCATTACGCCGAAGCGTTTTGTTTTGGGCTGATAGCCACCGCCCGCTCTGGCGTGGCGATGGGCGCAGGTTGAGCAACGCGCTGCCGTCCTGACCGGGCGTAGCGCCGCAACAAGCGAGAGGTGGTCAGCAGGATCGCCAGGTTGGCTGCCAGCAGGGAGAGTACGTAGACCACTATAGGCGCCCCCGCCAGGAGCTTATCCAGTAGCGCGGTGACGATGAGCACACTCAAAGCCAGCGGCGTGAGCACCTTCCAGTTCAGGTTCAACATCTGGTCGATACGCACGCGCGGCAGGGAATACTTCACCCACGCGATCACCCAGTAAATGAAGAAAGCCTTGATGAAGAAATAGATGATGCCCAGAATGGGGTAGGCTTCGGCGCCTGGCCCGCGCCACCCGCCCAGGAAAAGCGAGGCGAAGAGGCCGCCCATAGTCAGCGCGTGCAGCAATTCGCCGGCGTAGAACATGCCGAACTTCATGCCGGTATACTCGATGTGAAAACCAGCCACGATCTCGGACTCGCCCTCGGGCAGGTCGAAGGGGGCACGTCCTAGTTCGGCGATGGCTGACAGCAGGAAAATTAGCGCCGCGATCGGCGCCATCACGATGTACCACACACTCTGCGCCTGCACGATGCTGTTGATACCCATGGTGCGCGCCAGGATGACCGGCACCATCAGCGAGATGACCATGGGTACTTCGTAGGAAATCACCTGAGCGACGGCGCGGAAGGCGCCCAACAAGGCGTACTTGTTGTTCGACGCCCAACCCGCCATGATGATGCCCAAGGTGCTGATCGCGCCGATAGCCACCACGTAGAGCACGCCCACGTTGACGTCGCTGCCGAATACTGTCGGTGAGAGTGGAATAACCGCCCAGAGCATGATCACCGTCGCCAGCGCCATGATCGGCGCCAGGTTGAAGACCACCCGGTCGGCCCCGGCAGGGGTAATGTTCTCTTTGATCAACAGCTTGATGACGTCCGCAATGGGCTGGATCAAGCCGAATGGACCGAGGCGGTTTGGGCCAAAGCGATCCTGGAAGCGAGCGACCACTTTCCTCTCGACCCACACCATGAAGATATCCAGCAGCAATACGAACACTGCCAGGACCAACACCCCGATGAAGGTCATCACCACGTTTACCTGGCTGGCTGATAATCCCCAGCCTGCCAGAAGCTGTTCTAACCATTTCGCGACCAAGATAACCGGATCACCCATCAGATACTCCTGCTGGAATGAACTATGTGATTCTCATCCACAAACGACAAACAGGCTGATGGGTTACCCCTCAGCCTGAAGGCGCACATTCCCCTTATTCAAATCCATTCCAAGGCCCCCTTGCGCCAGGCATACACCAATCCTGCGACTAGGACCAGGATGAAGAGGATACCTTCGATTACCGCAAACAACGGCAATTGATGATATGCCACAGCCCAGGGGAAGAGAAACACTAACTCGACATCGAAGACCAGGAAGATCAAGGCAAAGATATAATACTGGGCTTTGAACTGCACCCAGGACTCGCCTACCGTCTCAATGCCACATTCATAGGTTTGATTTTTCAGGGGGTCGGGCTTACGAGGAGCTATTATCTGGGGTATCAAGAGTGCTGCGATGGGGAAAATGGGCGCAAGCACGAAGATGATGCCGATGAATAGCCATTCGTTGAGCATGGAAGCTCCTTAACAGTGAAATGTCAATGATGTGCTATCCCTCGTCTCGGGAATAACGCAAAAAATTGTACCATACTCTACAAGTGATTACAAACTGCCCTTTATCTATACATCCTTCGACATATGTCACCCCTCCAGCCCAAGCACTTTGGGACAAAAATGACCGTTTATCATCAAATTCGGGTATGATTGCTTTATCCCCCATATTGTGGGGCTGCCAGAATGGCTGAACTCAATCGCTGGCCGGAGAGTAAATTAGGTAAGATGGCACCAGAAAAATCCGAGCCAAGGATTGCAACCACTGCACCAGAACCGGAACGTTGGTGGGACTTCCCCGCCGCGCTGCTGTTGATGATCGTGCTTACCTCGGCATACGCCCGCCTGGTTGCCACGCGCTGGACCTCCGACCTGGATATGCTGCGCACGATCACCTACCTGGGGATGATTGCCGGTCTGGCTCTCGGGCAGAGCCGCTTTTCGGGCCGGGTTGCGGCGCTGTTTTCATTCGTCTATGGCGTCTTCACCACCGCCTGGCGCATTGGCGCTAACATGGACAGCGAGGCCGCCTGGCTGGAACGCCTGCAAGATCTGGCTTTGCGCCTGGGGATGATTTTCGACCATCTCATCCAGCAAAAACCCGTCCCGGACAGCCTGCTCTTCTTGCTTTTGATGTGCCTGTTGTTCTGGGCATTGAGTAGTCACGCCGGCTATACCCTGACGCGCTCTGCAAATCCCTGGCTGGCGATACTGCCGACCGGGGCGGCGCTGGTGCTGATCCATTCCTATGACGCCTACCTGACGCGCCGGGTGTGGTACCTGGTGATGTACCTGTTCTTTGCGCTGTTGCTGGTAGCGCGCCTGGTTTTCCTGCAAAACCGCCGCCGCTGGCAACTCACCAAGACCTACATGCCCCCGCACCTGGGCATCGATTTCATTCGCGTCACCATGAGTCTGGCAGCCATCCTGTTGCTGCTCTCCTGGGCGGCTCCAGCCCGGGCAGACGCTTTCCAGACGGCAGCCGACGCCTGGTACCGCATCAAGCAGCCCTTCACGCATGTTCGCGACGCCTTCGATAACGCCTTCGCCTCGCTCAGCGCTTCGGTGGGCATCGTCAACGATTATTACACTTCCACGCTCTCCCTAGGGCGCGGCAACCGCCTCTCCGACATCGAAATCTTCACCGTCCTGGGTCCCAGCAATCCACCAGCGGGGGTGCGTTACTATTGGCGGGCCAGGGTGTATGACCTTTACGAAGACGGGCAGTGGGAGAGCACTCTGGACGTCAACCAGAGCATCGACCCGGAGACCAACAGGCTCAGTTTTGCCCAGTACCGCAAGCGTGCGCCCGGGCAGTACTCCTTCTTCTTCACCAGCGCTTTGCCCATCTCGACCCTGTTTACCGCGCCTCAGCCGGAGTGGGTGAGCCGCCCGGCGAAGATGGAGTTGCTCTACAACCCGGATGGCACCGCAGACATCGGGGCGATTCGCGCCGTGCCCGCATTGCGCAGTGGGGATTCCTACTACGTGCGCTCCTCCTTGAGCGGGGTGACCGTGAAAGCCATGCGCGAAGCGGGAGTGGGCTATCCCGAATGGATCCTGGAGCGCTACCTGCCCCTGCCAGCCTCCATCACCTCCCGCACCTACCAGTTAGCCCACGACCTGACCGACGGGTTGCCCACGCACTACGACAAGATCATCGCCATCACCAACTACCTGCGCGAGAACATGACCTACCTCGAAACCCTGGAAAGCCTGCCCTATGACCAGGAGCTGGTCGAATGGTTCTTATTCGAATCGAAACAAGGCTATTGCAACTACTACGCCACGGCCGAAGTGATACTGCTGCGAGCGGTGGGCGTCCCAGCGCGATTGGCTGTGGGCTATGCCAGCGGTGAAGTGGACGAGATCAACCGGGCCTACATCGTGCGCCAGCGCGACGCTCACGCCTGGCCGGAGGTCTACTTCCCGGAGATCGGCTGGGTGGAATTCGAACCCACCTCGGCGCAACCCATGCTGGTGCGCCCTTCGGGCGAAAGCACGGCAGCCAGCGGAGCGGTCAACGCCAACCCGTCAGACGAGCAGAAATCCCCCGAGGAGCCGGACGACTTGCACGGTCCGCAGCCACTAGATCGTGGCCCTCAGGGAATCGCCGCTTACACACCAGTGTTGCTCAGCGTGTTGATTCCCCTGGCTGTACTGCTTATCGCCGGATTCATGATACGCCGCACCAGGGTGTTGGACAGGTTCCCACCATTCCCGGTCCTGGTCGAAAAAGGATTTCAGCGCGTGGGCCTGAAACCACCCGCCTTCTTGAATAGCTGGATTGCATTGAGCAAACTCTCCCCGCTGGGGCGCGCCTACCAGGAGATCAACCTGGCCATCCACCGCCTGGGCAAGCGCTCGAAGCCCAACGCCACGCCAGCGGAGCGCACCGCATATTTATGCGGGTTGCTGCCGGAGGCGGGTGAGCCGGCCAGCCGCTTGCTCAACGAATACCAATCGGCGTTGTACGGGCTGGAACTCGCCAGCTTGCCGGTGGCGCAACAGGCCTCCCACGAGATACGCACGCTCTCCATGCGCGCCCTCTTTCAGCGCCTGATTGCGGGCAGGTCAAACCTCCCCCAACGACCCGCGGTCGTCAAATAAGCCGCGTGTAAGCTTCAGCGAACAAGGCGGGGGTGCCGCCGGTGTGCCAGAATAACACCACGTCATCTTTGCGAAAGTAACCGCTGCGCACCAGGCTGATCAACCCTGCGCCGGCTTTTCCTGTATAAACCGGATCGAGCAGCAGCCCCTCCGTACGGGCGAAAAGCTGCAGCGCCTCTCGTTCCGCAGGCCCCATGACGCCGTAGCCCGCCCCAAGAAAATCATCGTTCACCAGGACATCCTGTTCGCGGATATCCAGTTTAGCTTTCAGGCACTCGCCCACCGAAAAGGCAAGGCGCAGGACGGTATCAGCCAGCCCTTCCTTGGGCTTGTCCACGGAAATCCCCAGGATCTTGCCTGAAAAGGCGTACTGCTTGCCGCCGACCACCAGACCTGCCTGAGTGCCTCCTGAGGAACTGGGAAACACCACCCAATCCGGGCGCATGCCCTGGGAAAGCAGCTCTTCCATGGCAAAGGCGTAAGCGCTAGCCCCCACCGCGTTCGATCCACCGTAGGGGATCAGGTAAGGGCGCATCCCACCCTGCCAGGCGTCATTGAACACTTCTTCGAGTTTTCTATCGCGGTCGGCAGGAGGCGACCAGACGATATCCGCCCCCAGCAATTGGTCGAGCAGGAAATTTCCGCTGTTCTGTTCGGGCGGTTCGCCGGTCAGCACCAGGATGCAATCCAGGCCGTAGCGCGCCGCTGCTGCAGCGGTTTGGCGGCAGTGGTTGGATTGGATAGCTCCCGCTGTGATCAGCGTGCGCGCCCCGTGAGCCTGCGCTTCAGCGAGCAAGAACTCCAATTTTCGCGTTTTGTTCCCACCGAACGCCAGCCCGGTGAGATCGTCGCGTTTGACCCACAATTGCGGTCCTCCGAGGAACTCAGACAGGCGCGGCATCGTTTCAACTGGCGTGGGCAGGTGGGCAAATCGTAATCTCGGTAAGGTGTACATCGCTCTCCCCATAGTGGGCTGCATCCAGTGGGCAACCCCGGCAGTTTAACCAGCTCTCAAGCCTCCAGCGCTTGGCGCTGGAGGCGGTCGCGAGCTTTCCTCCGCATGAATTCCAGCACCTTGGGCATCACGCGGGTGTACATGAAATACCCCATAGGTCGGATAGGATAATCCCAGGCGCCAATCGTGCGCACGTAATGACCTCCCAATCCGGCCTTGAAGCGGTACACGCCTGCAAGCGGATCATCAGGATCATCCAATTCAGGAGCGCCCCACAGGTCGTAGGTATGGCACCCGGTTGCTTTCGCTCTGCGCATCGCCTCCCACTGCAACAGGTAGTTAGGCATCTTCTCGCGATGCACGGCGCGGGACATGCCATACATATACCAGGCTTTGCTGGCAAAGCGGTAGAGAATCAGCCCGGCCACCGGTTCCCCCTCCACCTCGGCGATCAGCGCATCGGCTGCTGGGTCGGATTGCGCTTCGGGTGTCTGCGGACTCGGGTTGGCCATGAACGTCCTCCACGTCTCGTGATAGTACGACTCGCCGCGGATGACGAAACCATCCCGCGCCGCGGTCTCGGCGTACATGCGCGCCAACAGGGGGATATCGTCCTGGTTACCAAGGCGAATGGCGACATTGCTGCGTTGGGCAAGGCGTATGTTGTAACGAGATTTCTGTTTCATCCGGGCAAGAAGCTCATCCTCTGAAGGGATCAAGTCGACCAGTACCGTATTACGAAACTGGATTTGTTCCTGGGAGAGAACCCAGCCACGCTTGCGCAAGTCTGCGCAAATCGCTTCGCCCCTCGGGTCGAGGTTGAGTTGATTCCTCCCAGGTCCTGTGCTGCCCAGAGTGACGTCTGGATCGATTTTGATGAAGATAGCCCCGTTGTCTTTACCTAATTTTACCAGATCAGAGAGCACCTTGGCCCGCAGAGAAAAGTCAGCCCAATCTTGCAGAAGGGGGCCTTTCGGGACATACATGACCTTGAGCAATGAAGCCAATCCCCCCAGGCGGATAGTGCGGGTCAAAATCAGCGCCGCGGCGAGGAGTGAATCGCCCGCGCGCCAGGCACGGTAGGTAGGCTGCCAGCCAATGGGCTCCTTAATTGCAGCCCACTCACGGGATTGCAGGAGGTGTGCCCCGGGAAGAGAGGCCACCATACCGTTCCACTGGCTGGGATCGACCGTCGAGCTCGTCAAACCGCCCAGGTGCGTCATGTCTGCGTCTCCCTGCGCCCCACCCACCAACGGTAGAGCTGATAGAGCGGCTGAGAATAAACGCGGTCTTGGGCGGCCGCCGAGCGCAGCAGGGCGCCGCCAAAGCCGCGCTTGAAGCGATATACGCCCCACAAGCCATCCGAACGCCCGGTAAAGATGCCCTCCAGCACCTCCCGCTCGTAATCCGGGACGCCCCATAAATCGTACGTCCGGCATCCCTGCTGGCGCGCCCAGCGCATGGCTTCCCATTGCAGCAAGTATGGCGCCATCACCTGGCGCTGTTGGTCGGAAGAGGCGCCATAGAAGTACCAGGCGCGCTGCCCGTGGGCAAAAGCCATCAACCCGGCCAAAATCTCACCCTGGTAGCGGGCGTAGAACAGGGCGCACCTGCCGCGCGGGGCGAAGATATCGATAGCCGAGCGGTAATACCCCAGGCTGTGAATCTCGAAGGCATCGCGCTCGCCAGTGAGGGTCATCAAGCGGTAGAAGGGCGCTACATCCACATCCCGGTACACCTCCACACCTTTCTTGAGCG
>JAQUAE010000073.1 GCA_028687395.1 Anaerolineales bacterium
AAGCCAATCGATGATGCCAAAGCGGTAGAGATAGAGCAAGGGCGATGTATTACTGATGGCTTTGGCCATTTTATCTATCTCCCGTTCTTATTTTACACTCTTTTGACGCTTACGAAAACGAACGCTTCACCCGCTGCCCGCAGTGCGGAGCTAAAATGCGCCAGCGCAAAATGGACAAATGGTCAGATCGAACGCCTCTCGGTGCCAGCAGCCTTTATGCACAGAGCGGCGTTTACGAGGCTTTGAGTATCCCTAATACGGTGGCTCGGCGGGGCCATCATAACCGCACATACCCACTCGCGGCGAGTTGAACAACGGCGTTGGCTCGCCGTAATTGTCGTGCGGATGCTCTTTAACATGCTCCTCGCATAAGTGACCGGTCTTATATTCTTCTTCGTAGAGGCATTCGATACACAGCCATTGTGCCGGCCGGCCGCACTCCTGGCAAACTGCCTCCGGCTGAACATTGCGCGCCAGCAAAGCAATCGGATGCTTGGTGGTCGGTTTTCCCTGCCATCCATCCACCACCTTGATATCGGTCTCGGATGTGGTGCCATAATCATATAGATGACGCAGCACCAGGCCTGGCACGAAAACTGCATTTGCTATGCGAGCTTTGCCAACATCACTGCCACCCCAGCCGCCGATCGTGAACTTGCTCAAGTGACTGCAGCATTCCAGCCAGATGGCGCGCAGGTATTTGTCCAACCTGTCGAGTGATGCCGAGCCGACCATTTCCAAATCGAGCCAGAAGTCTTTATCGTAAGCATCCTGAACACGCAGATGCCAGAGCGTCTCCACCGGCTGGCTGCTGGCAGCGGCAGCCTGGAGCGCTTCCAGACGCCGGGAGCATTTGTCCAGGTGTTTGGTCACGCCACGTTTGGTGATGACTTCGCTGCAATAGGCGCAGGTTCCACGGGATTCGGTCTTTCTGGGCATAACAATCCTCCTGAAGTGATCCATCCAATGGGAAAAGCAGGATATTACAATTGGCCCTTATAAAATGTTGATGTATAGCTTCCAGGGAAGTTCTTCTGCCAATTGGCTTCCCTGGGATCGCGTGTTCGGCGTAATTGGTGCCATAAGATAGTTTATCTACGCCTACCCTTCTCAGGTGGACGGCCGGGTTCCCCGCTTTTCTTAGGTCTGGACTTCTCCTCAGCGGATTTAGGCCTGGATGCCGTTGTTTTGAGCCTGGCGGTATTAAGTTTCGGCCTGGCTTTCTCCTCCTCCCCTTTCAACGCAGCCACCTCATCCGCTGTGAGACAACGCCACTCGCGCGGCTTGAGGCCGCCCAGGTGTAGCGTGCCAGTCCGTACGCGGACGATCTTGACCACGGGCAGGCCGAGGGCAGAGCCAGTGTGGCGGATCTGATGCTTCCTGCCTTCGTTCAGCACCACCCGCAACCAGGCGCCTTTTCCCGATTTCGATTCGAGCCAGACGCGCGCGGGGGCGGTGCGGTATCCGTCCGGCAACACCACGCCGCGCCGCCAGGCATTGAGCTGCTCTTCGTCTGGGTGGCGAGCTACCAGCACGCGGTATTCCTTTTCGTGGCCGTAGCGTGGGTGGGTGAGGCGGTTGGCCAGCTCGCCGTCATTGGTGAGCAGGACCAGCCCCTCGCTATCCAGGTCCAACCTGCCCACTGGGAAGAGGTTGGCAGTATGTTCCACCAGGTCGAGCACCGTGGTACGTCGATCTGGCGTGGAGACGGTAGTGAGCACGTTGCGCGGCTTGTACAGTGCGATGTAGGTGAATTCGCTTGGCAGGCGGATCGGGTTGCCATCCAGCAGGATCGCATCCTGCGCCGCGTCCGCTTTGCTGCCCAGCGCGGCAACCTGACCATTCACCGTGATTCTCCCGGCGACGATCAATTCTTCACAGGCGCGGCGAGAGCCCAGCCCAGCCTGTGCCAGAATCTTCTGTAGTCGCTCTGCCATGGGACTCCTGCGGCGTTATTATAATCGAGTGCTGTCTCAGGCAGCTTCAGCCGGGGTGGGATCTGGTTGGCCAGCCTCGCTGGCGTTGGCCTCCAGCACCGCCTCGAGAGAGGGGAGCTCTTCCAGGGAAGTCAGCCCAAAGTGACCCAGGAAATCGGCGGTGACGGTGTAAAGGATGGGGCGTCCAGGCGTCTCAGCCCGCCCCACCTCCTGAATCAGTCCCTTGCTGAGCAGGCTCTTGATCACGCCGTCGCTGTTTACACCCCGTATGGAGTCGATGTAAGGGTGAGTCGCCGGTTCCTTATAAGCGATGATGGCCAGCGTCTCCAAGGCCGCCCGGCTCAAGCGCGTGGTGGCTTCCAATCCCAGGAAGCGTTCGACCAATGGGCCCGATTCGGGGGCGCTGGTGAGCTGCACCCGGCCGTGCAGGCGCTGCAGGCGTATTCCTGCGGGGCGGAGAGGATCATTGTATTGCGCCTCGAGCTGGCGCAGGGCAGCCTCGATCTGCGGCGTGGGCAGGTCCAGCGCTACAGCCAGTTGGGTAACGGTCACCGATCCCGGCGCGACGAACAAAAGCGCCTCGAGGCAGGCGGGAAGAGGGAGGGGGAGTTCGGAGGAAGTCTGGTCACTCATGCTATGATACAATTTGCCCGGTCTGTTACGTATATCGAAGGAGAACAGCGATGTTCATACGAAAATTACGGATTGTACCCTTACTGGTGGCGCTAATCTTGCCTGTTCTGGCCTGCAACCTGCCTTCACGACCGAAAGCGACGCCGGTCGCCCAGGTGCCTGTCTCCAGCCAGGCAGTGCAAAGCCTTCAAGAAGCGCTGGACCAGGCAGCCGAAGAAGCCAGGAAGACCGGCCGCGTGGACCTGGTGATCACGGAGCAGCAACTTACCTCGCTCATTGCCCTGGAGATGCAATCGCAGGGCGAGGCCTCGATCAACGATGTCCAAGTTCTGCTCCGCGATGGCAAGGTTACCATCACTGGCCAGGTGCAGCAAGACCAACTGCAAGCTCCGCTCGAAATTTCGCTTGCCCTGAGTGCGGACGGCGCCGGTGGCTTCACCTACACGATCGAGTCGGCCAAGATTGGCCCCTTGCCTCTGCCTCAGTTCCTGTTGGACGCCATCACCGAACAGGTGGATCAGGCGGTCCAGGAGAACATCCGCCAGGTGGCGGGTGATATCTATATCGAGAGCGTCGGCATTGCCGGTGGCCAGATGGCCATAAAAGGTCACGTGAAATAAACCGCGGCGTATCGCCCTGACTGTTTAGCACGAATTCAGATTATACCATCCGCTATGACCCTGCGCCTGCGCCTGCCTTGCCTGCTGATAGCCGGCCTGTTACTGGCAGGGTGTGTGGAACCTTCTGCCCCCCCTGCCCTTATTCCGGTCGACCTGCGCGTCGATGGGCAGGTCTTGCACCTCGAAGCTCCACCGGGGGGCACAGTGGACCAGGTAATTGAGCTGGCAGGCGTGACGCTGGGCGCCCTGGATAGGGTGGAGCCGGAGGGCAACAAGGTCATTTCGGATAACATGCAGGTCCGCGTGGTTCGGGTGCGCGAGGAATTCAGCGTCAAGCAAGAGGTGATCCCCTTCGAACGCAAGCTGCTCAACACCGAATCGCTCCCCGAAGGCAGCACCTTGCTGGCTCAAAAAGGGGAAAACGGCTTGCTCGAGTTCACCTACCGCAGCGTGTATGAGGACGGGGTGCAGGTCTCCTCACGACCAATCAACGAGGGCGTGGTGGTGAACGAAGCCGTGCCTGAGGTGATTATGGTCGGAATTCAGGCACCGTTCACCCCGGTCGCCATCCCAGGACGCTTGGTCTACCTGCTGGGTGGCAACGCCTGGATGATGGAGGGCAACACCGGCAATCGCCGGCCTATCATCACCAGCGGAGACCTGGATGGCAGGGTCTTCTCCCTCTCGCTGGATTCCACCTGGTTGCTCTTCACCCGCCGCTCGGATGAGGCGGGGCAGTTGAACAGCCTGTGGGCGGCGCGCATCGACCCTCAGGCAGAGCAGCCTCTGCTGGTCGACCTCGAGGTAGCCAACGTCGCCCACTACGCTGAATGGGCGCCGGATGCCGTCAACAACAAGGTTGTCTTCTCCACGGTTGAAGCGCGCGAGACCGCCCCGGGCTGGCAAGCCAATAACGACCTGGTAGTGCTCAATTTCAGCCACACCGGCTGGTTGTCCAAGTGGAAAGTCCTGCTCGAGTCCAACTCCGGCGGCGTGTATGGCTGGTGGGGAACGAACTTCGCCTGGGATCCCTCCGGCAGCCGCCTGGCTTACGCCCGGCCGGATAGTGTCGGTCTGGTCGACCTGGAAGCAGCGACCTTCCAGCCGCTCCTGGAGCTCATCCCAGTGCAAACGGGGGCGGACTGGGCCTGGGTGCCCTGGATTTCCTGGGGCCCGATCGGCGAGCTGCTCTTCACCGTCGATCACGTCGGCCAGTCCGGCTTGTCCACGCCGGAGGAATCGCCTTTGTTCGATTTGAGCGCAGTGCCCGTCACGGGTGGGGGGCGCATTCCCCTGGTCTCCCAAACCGGCATGTTCGCTTACCCGGTCGTTTCACCACTCATGCCGTCTGCCGGTGAGAACGAGTACAGGATCGCTTACCTGCAGGCCATTTTCCCGACACAAAGCGAGACCAGCCGCTATCGCCTGGCGGTGATCGACAGGGATGGCTCCGACCAGCGACAGCTATTTCCAGCGGAGGGCCAGCCAGGACTTGAGCCGCACCGGGTGGCCTGGTCGCCCGCTCCCCTGGCGCAGGGCGGCAGCCACTATGTAGTGGTCATTTATGAGGGTAACCTGTGGCTGGTCGAGACGCCGCTCGACCCGACGGTAGCTCCTGCCATCCGGCAGATCACCGGCGATGGCCTGGCCTCGCGCGTGCTGTGGGGCAGCTTGAATCCGTAGAAGGGAATTTCGATATGAGGATATTGATCACTGGCGCAGCCGGTTTTCTGGGCTCCCATCTTTGCGACCGGCTGCTGGCGGATGGCCACGCGGTGATCGGGATGGATAATTTCATCACCGGCAGCGAGGCCAACCTGGCGCACCTGGCCGGTCATCCCCACTTCTTGTTCATCCGGCACGATGTGTCCAATTTCATCTTCGTTCCAGGAAAGGTGGATGCTGTCCTGCATTTCGCTTCGCCAGCCAGCCCGAACCCTTCCTCCCCCTTCGGTTACGTCAACCTGCCCATCCAGACCATGAAAGCCGGGGCGCTAGGGACGCACAATTCCCTTGGGGTGGCGCGCAAGCACAACGCCCGCTTCTTGCTCGCTTCCACCAGCGAAATTTACGGCGACCCCCTCGAGCACCCACAGAAGGAAACCTACTACGGGCACGTCGACCCAATCGGGACGCGCTCCGTATACGACGAGGCCAAGCGCTTCGCCGAGGCCCTGACCATGGCATACCACCGCTTCCACGGCATCGACACGCGCATCGCCCGCATCTTCAACACCTATGGCCCGCGCATGTTGCTCGAGGATGGACGGGTGGTGCCGAACTTCCTGCAGCAGGCCTTGCGCGGTGAACCCTTGACCGTGTTTGGGGATGGCGCCCAAACGCGCAGCTTTTGTTACGTGGATGATATGATCGAGGGCTTCGTCCGTTTGCTGCTCTCCGATTATCACTCGCCGGTCAACATCGGCAACCCGGTGGAGATTTCCGTACTCGAATTCGCCGAGGCGATCAACCGGCTGGTGGGCAATACTAAGGGCATCGTATTCATGCCCGACCGCCGCGGGGAAGGCGACCCGCAACGCCGCCGGCCGGATATCTCCCGCGCCCGTGAGGTGTTGGGCTGGGAGCCGCAGGTTTCACTGGAAGAGGGTATTCGCCGGACGATCCCATACTTCAAGGAAAAGCTGGGGTAGGGGGATGTCGTTCATCTCGAATCCCCAAGAGCGGGGGCGCTTCTTGCGCTTTGCCGTGGTGGGCGCCATCGGCGCGGTGATCGATTTCGGCGCCTTTAACTTACTAGTCAGCTTTGCGCACCTCGATCCCATCCTGGCAAGCATAGCCTCTTTCACCGCTGCAGTGGTCAGTAACTTCATCTGGAACCGCTACTGGACTTACCCGGATTCGCGCTCCAAGCCGGTTGCCAGGCAACTGGTTGAGTTCGCCGTCATCAGCGTGCTGGGTTTGGCCATTCGCACGCCGCTCTTCGCCGTGCTGGAGAAACCCCTGCCGCGACTCTTCACCGCACTGCCCCTGCCGGCCGGACTGCCCGTGGATGCCCAATTCCTGGGGCACAATACCGCCCTGGCGATTACCGTCGTGGTAGTCATGTTCTGGAATTTCTTTGTCAACCGCTATTGGACGTATGGGGATGTCAAATAAGCGCGGCTGAAAGCTCGCGCTCGATCTTCGGATTTCCTCTCCCAGGTCAAGTTAAAATCGCTTGCGGTTATAATATTATTGTAATTAGAAGTTACGCAGTTGAGCGTGATCCTCCCCCAACTGCGTAAGTTCTAATAATACTAAGAGATGAGACCAGCATGCGTAAATTAATTGCTGTATTCACGACCAGCGGCGACGTGGGCGCCTTCCTTGCCTATCCTTATCTCTACAGCCGGCAGGGCGAGTGGATCGGTTGGATCACGCCTGGGCGCCGGGTTTACTCCGTTCACGGGCACTACGTCGGCTTCCTGACCGACGAGCCGCGCATCCTGCGCAAGCAATCCTCTGGCTACCTGAAGCCCTTGCGCACTCCTCCCGCCAGGCCAGAGCCCATCACACCGCCCCCCAACGTGCCCCTGCCGCCGATGATGCCGGAAGCGCCCATCGGCACCTTCGACGTCCTGGATGATCGGCCGGACATGCTGCCCTCGGTGGATTTTGGCGATCTGCGCGAGGACATGGATTGATGGTGGAAGAGACCGGCCGACCCTTTGAACCCCCTGTGCAGGATTCGCCTGAAAGCGAGGCGAACGTTACGCAAGTGCGCTCGCTCAAGGAGTTGATCGATCGCGTCACCGGCAGAGACCTGCCGCTGCCCCCGCCGGAGGAAAGCCCGGGCGTGATGGAGGCGCTGCCTTTCCCCTTCCTGGGGCTCGTCGGCCAGAAGGAGATGAAGATCGCCCTGATCCTGGCGTTGGTCAACCCGGGCGTTGGCGGTGTCTTGCTGATTGGCCCGCGCGGTACCGGCAAGACCACTGCGGTGCGCGGCCTGGTGGACCTGCTCCCTGAAATCCCGCGCAGCTTGTGTTACTACGGCTGCATGCCCGAGGACGTGGAATTCGGCGGAATCGACGCGGTGTGCCCCAATTGCGCCCGCAAGTACGCTCAGGGCGAGCCGCTGGCCGCCATGGACCGCATTCACCTGATCGAGCTGCCCCTCAACGCCCGCCTGGAGGATGTCGTCGGCGGGATCGACGAAAGGGCCATACTGAACCAGCGCATGCGTCTGCGCCGCGGCATCCTCGCTCAGGCAGATCGTAACCTGCTCTACGTGGACGAAGTCAATCTGCTGGCCGACGACATCGTCGATGCCTTGCTGGATGCGGCGGCTCAGGGCAGTTACACGGTCAGGCGAGGTCCGGTCAGCGCTACTTACGCCTCGCGCTTCCTGCTCATCGGTTCGATGAATCCCGAGGAGGGGCAACTTCGTCCTCAGATTCAAGATCGCTTTGGCTTGCGCGTGATCGTAAAAGGCCTGGTCGATG
>JAQUAE010000074.1 GCA_028687395.1 Anaerolineales bacterium
TTGTGGAACCTATTGACATTGCAGAAATATCTTGCTATAATTTCACTGAAATTTCAGTAAAATTTTATTAAAATAGCAAGGCGCCGGCAAGTCCTTTTAGACCCATTCGACGAACGTATCCCAAACCAAAATACGCTACGCAAAGGTCCAAATACATGCCAGGTCTTCTGCGAGATCAGATTTACAAGAAAATTAAGCGCGATATCCTCACCGGCGTTTACACGCCCGGGGAACAGCTCTCCGCCAACCAGATGGCTGTGGGTTACAACACCAGCGCCACCCCTGTGCGTGAAGCCCTGAACTTGCTCGAGCAGGAGGGCTTCGTCGAGGTTCTGCCCCGCATTGGCTTCTTCGTCGCCCGCATCACGGTCAAGGATATCCGCGACATCTACGACTACCGCATCATCATCGAAGGATCAGCCGCCGAGCTGGCCGCCAGGTATATTGCCCAGAACGAGCTGGATTACCTGGAGAGCATACCTTCCGACTACGTCATGGGGGATAGCGAGAGTTACCTGCAATACCTGGAGAACAACCGAGAATTTCACCTGTCCATCGCCCGGGCCTCGCGCAACAAATTCCTGGCCCAAGCGGTGGCCAGCACCCTGGACCAGATGCAGCGCCTGGTTTATCTTGGCATTGGTTCCAGCAGCCACACGGACGCCATCCTCCAGGCGCACCCCCGTTTGATCAAAGCGCTGCGCGAGCGGGATTGCCAGGCAGCCAAGTCCGTGATGATCGAAGGCATAGAAGCGGCCCGCGACGCCGCCATCAACCAGATCGTGCACGGCATCAGCGCGGCCGTTCAGCCATCTCCCGACTCTGACGTGAGTTGATCCCAACCCAACATCGAGCCAGCTTTCGAGTATTTTGGTTTTGCGCTTGAGCGAGGAGGTGTGGAGCGTCAAAGAGGACAACGAGCAGAGTGCAACTTCTTCCAAGGATGAGAAGGAAGTCATCCGTCACCATAATCTCAAAGCCAAGATGAGTATTCGGAGGACAGATCAATGAAAGCTAACATTGCGAAAGCCATTGGGTTGCTGATCGTGCTTTCCCTGCTGGGGGCATGTGCCCAACAGCCGCCGGCGGCGCCGGAAGTTGTCGTCACCGAGGCCCCAGCGGCCGAAGCCCCGGCTGCCACCGAAGCCCCGGCTGCCACCGAGGCCCCAGCCACCGAAGAGAAGATCCTCAAGATCGGTCTGGTTGCGCCGTACACTGGCCCGAACGCCAGAGTGGGTGAGGAGTTCAAGTACATCCACGAGATGGCTTTCGGTGAGATCGATTGGAAAATCGGCGATTACACCATCGTTCCGGTGTACATCGACGACGAGTCCGATCCAGAAAAAGCGGTGCGCGCCTTTAAGGACGCCGTTCTGAAGGAAGAAATCCAGGCTGCCACAGCCGGCTATCACAGCTCAGTGACCGTGGCGATCATGGACGTCGTCGCCCAGTACAAGATCCCGTATTTCTTCCCCCAGAACGAGTCGAGCGTCATTGTCGAGAAATACAAGTCGGATCCTGAGAAGTACGCCTACCACCAATGGAAGGGTCGTCCCAATCCGACCAAGCTGATCGTGGGCTATGACCTGGCCCTCTTCAAGGAAGCCATCGAAGCTGGCGCCTGGGCACCCGCCAACCAGAAATTCGCGGTCATCTGCGAAGACACGGACTACGGCCGCGACTTCTGCGCCTCCTTCAAGGCTATGGTCGAGGGCCTGGGCTGGGAGAACGTCGGCGAGGACTACGTCCCCCTGGACGCCACCGACTTGTACCCCCTGCTGACCAAGCTCCAGTCTGCTGAGCCCTCACTGCTCTTCGTTTCCATGAGCGCTCCCGCCATTGCCAGTGGCATCATCAAGCAAACCCAGGAAGTGGGCATCGATGCTCTGATGATCAGCCATGGTTTGGGCTGGATCGGCGAGTGGTATGAGCTCACCGGCGAATCGGGCGACTACGTGCTCGACATGATGCAGAAGTTCCGCACTCCCGAGCAGATTGCCTACAAGGAAGCTTTCGAAGCCAAGTTCGGCATCACCCCCAGTGCGAGCCTATCGATCTCCTACGACTACGACAAGTTCTTCATCAAGATCTGCGAGCGCGCCCTGGAACTATATGGCGAGCTGAACAGCGAAACGATCTTCAAAGTGGGCAACGATGAAGTCAGCCAGGGCCTGCTGACCTACACCGAAGGCCTGTGGTACAAGGAATTGAAGTGGCAACCGGATAGCCTGCCTGAAATGGTGGTTGGCGAGGGTTACTACCTCGACCCGGTTGTGCAGTACTTTGGCGGAGAAGGTACCATCATCTGGCCTGATTACCTCAAAGAAGCAGATTTGAAGGTACGACCTTAAGGGTAATTACCACATCGACGCAGGCCAAGGGCTCATCGCACAGGCCAGAAGCCCTTGGCCTGAATTTTCACCCGCTTGGTGTGAGGCCTCATCAGCACACTCGATCCAACAACCGGATTGGATCACGGCCCTCGCCCAAAGTACCAATGCGAACACTCCAGCTCAAGGAAAGGCGAGAATGCTACTACAAGTCGATGGTGTAGTAAAACGCTTTGGGGGGATGGTGGCAGTCAACGGCGTCACAATGGCTGTCAACCAGGGTGAAATCTTCGGTCTGATCGGTCCTAACGGGGCTGGCAAGACCACGCTACTCAACGTGATTGCTGGCGTGGAGAAGCCCAACAGCGGCAAGATCCACTTCAACGGCAAGGATGTCACCGGTTGGAATCCGGAAGGCCTGTGCGTCGCCGGCATCTCCCGTACGTTTCAAGTGCCGCGCAAGTTCAAACGCATGAGCGTTTACGAAAATGTGCTCGTAGCGACGACCTTCGGGTTGGCCAAGCCAACCAAACCACTTTCAGAACACACCCGAGAGGCGCTGGAATTCGTCAACTTTCCATTGCTGATCGATACCATAGCCAACAAGTTGAACGCAGCTCAACTGAAGAGACTAGATCTCGCCCGGGCGATTGCCAGCCAACCGAAATTATTGTTATTGGACGAACCGGCCTCGGGGCTCACGCCCACCGAGGTGGATGGCCTGATGCAGTTGATTGGCGTCATCCGCGACACCGGGGTGACGATTATCGTAGTGGAACACCTGATGAAGGTGGTCATGAACGTCTGCGATCGCATGGTCGTTTTGGATCACGGCGAGTTTATCGCCGAGGGCACTCCGGATGAGATCGCCAAGAACCCCAAGGTCATCGAGGCTTATCTTGGCGAAGAATATCTGCGCGAAACCGCGGCCGAAGCGGCTGCCTGAGGAGGCGGGTTGTGTTAGAAATCAAAGGACTGCAATCCGGTTACGGTTATTTGCAAGTATTGTGGGACGTCTCCCTGGAATTGAATGACGGCGAGTTTATCGTCTTGCTGGGGTCGAATGGTGCGGGGAAGACGACCACCTTGCGTACTATCTCCGGCGTGATCAGACCTATCTCCGGTGAGATCAATTTCCTCGGTCAATCTATCGGCGGAAAACCCGGGCACGAAATCAGCAGGCTAGGAATCAGCTTCATTACCGAGGATCTCAACCTCTTTCCGAAGATGACGGTGTACGACAATCTCTTGGTGGGCGCCTACAGCGTGCGGGATAAGAAGAAGATCAAGGAAACGCTGGCGTATATCCTGAACCTCTTCCCACGGCTGGAGGAGCGGCTCAACCAATTAGCGGGCACCCTGAGCGGCGGTGAACGCAAGATGCTGGCGATCGGGCGCGGCTTGATGCCCAACCCCAAGCTGCTGCTGGTGGACGAGCCTTCGCTGGGCTTATCGCCGTTGATGACCAGGGCGACCTTCGACGCACTGCGCAAGCTCAATCAGGATGGTACGACCATCCTGCTGGTGGAACAACACCTGGGCAAGGCGTTGGAGATCACTAACCGGGGTTACATTCTGGAGCAGGGCAAGGTGGTGATGGAAGCTCCCACCGCCACACTGCTCGAGAGTGAGCGGGTCAAAGAAGTATACCTGGGCCGGTAGCTATAGCCTGGCGAGAACCCATTGAGGAGAAAAGACCCATGGAACTTGTAGACGTCTGGAATGTCCTGGCAGTCGGCCTGGTACGAGGTGGGCTGTATGCGCAAATGGCGCTGATGCTGGCGCTGGTGCTGGGTGTGATGAGCATCATCTCGATGATTAATGGCGAGTTGTACATGATTGGGGCGTACGTATCTTATTTTGCTTTCACGCTCTTTGGTTTGAATCCCATCCTTTCGATTGCCTGCGCGGCGGTCGCCACCTTCCTGGTCGGCGCCCTGATCGAGCGCGGCCCGCTCTCGATGATGCGCCGGCGCGCTGGTGAGGACTGGTACCTGAACACTTTCCTGCTAACCGTCGGCTTGTCCTTCTTCCTTAAAAACGCCGCCATGCTGTTGTGGAAGCCTACTTACCGCGGCATCCGCTGGTATTGGGAGGGCACGGTCAGCATTGGCAGCATCGGCATCTCCATCGACCGCCTGGTTGCCCTGGGCATCGCCGCCCTGACCATTGTTGCCCTGCAGCTTTTCCTGCGCAATACGCGCCTGGGGAGGGCAATTCGGGCGGTCAGCCAGGACGAACGCGGCGCTATGCTCAACGGGATCAACATCAACACCATCTACACTATCTCCTTTGGCCTGGCATGCATGCTGGGCGGCATCGCCGGCGGGAGCATGCTTTCCATCCTGCCCGCCTCGCCGTATATGGGCACGACGCCCAACAACTATGCCTGGTTGGTGGTGATGTTGGCCGGTTTGGGCAACATCTCCGGAGCGGTGGTGGGCGGCTTCATTATCGGCATCGTCGAGTCGGTCGCCTTCCAATTTTTCGGAGAGGGGTGGCCGAACGTCATCAGCTTCATCATCCTGATCATTGTCCTGGTCATCAAGCCCTCGGGCATCTTCGGAACGTCCGTCAAGGGTGTTTGGGAACAATAGTTCTGGGAAAGGGCAGCAGAATATGGCGACAGCAGAAGAACGCTCTAAAGAGAAAAGCCTAGCCTCCGACCGGATCATCAATCTTGGCTACCTCCCGGTGGGGCTGTTTTTTGTGTTCCTTGGCGTAGCCCCCTTGCTCATCAAAGATGAATATTTACGCCACCTGTTCGTGGTCGGGTTGTTGTTTGGCGCCCAGGCTATGGTGTCCGATTTCACGGTGGGGTTCATCAACCTTTCGAACTTCGGTTTTGCGGCTTTCTTCGGCCTGGGCGCGTATACGACCGGCTTGCTGGTGACCAACTTCGGCGTCAGCCCTTTCATCGGCGTCATCGCTGGGATGTTGATGGCGGGCTTGTTGGGCCTGTTCACCGGCGCGCTCACCATGCGTCTGAGGGGCCTATACGTGGCCATCATGGCTTGGTTCATGGCGCTGGCGCTGCAATCCTTGACCCTGGTGTTGGTCGACGTCACCCGCGGGGCATGGGGCCTGTTCGTCCCGCCTCTCTTCGAGTCGACTGACATCCTGCCTTATTACTACACCCTGTTTGTGATCACGCTGGTCATCTACATTGTCATCAAACTGGTGATTAATTCGCGGGTCGGCCTGGCATTCAAGGCAATCGGTATGGACGTGGATTTCGCCCGCGCCTCTGGAGTCAATCCTACCCGCTACAAGATGATAGCTTTCATCCTGTCCTGCGCCTTTGCGGGTTGGTTGGGCGGCTTCTACGCCCACTTCATCGGTATCTTGACCCCCGACCTGATGGGTACGCAGCACACAGTGGAAGTGCTTGCCCTGAACGTGATTGGCGGACGGGGCAGCCTGTGGGGACCCTTGCTGGCGGCCTTCCTGGTGATCCCACCCTTCGAGTATTTGAAATCCCTGATGGAAGTGCGCCTGATCATCTACGGGTTGTTACTGGTGCTTGTAATGGTCATTTACCCGGCTGGAATGGCGGGGGTGATCTGGAAGGTGGGCGAGCTGCTCAAGCTGCACAAAGGCGCCACCTACTTCGGCATGGAAGACCGCTAGCAGGCTCGCGTGAGTAGCAAAGGGCTCTGCGGATCGGATACGGCGGCTGGGGTGTTGCTGGCAGACCGGCATAGGACAACGAGACATCATGGGTGAAACTGGCCGGAGGTAGTCATGTCTGATGGGTTGAAGCTGCAAAAACGGGCTTCGCTGGTGGGGCTCGAGCAGCAGGTGATTGCATATCTGAAGAACGCACCCCCGGAGGTGCTGGGCGTTGAAAGCTGCTCACCAGTGGAAATCCTGGCGATGACCGCCGGGACGTACAACCTCAACTTCCACGTGGCGGTGCGTAGCAAGCGCTTCGTGTTCCGCGTCAACGTGCAGCAGCAGAGCGGGCTCTTGGACCAGGTAAACTACGAGTTCCAGGTGATGAAGTTCCTCGAGCCCTTCGATCTCTCGGCGCGGGTTTTTCTGTGCGATAACACCAAGTCCCACTTTGATTATGACATCCTGATCGAGGAATACCTGGAAGGCCCGTGGGTCCCGCTTACCCAGGCGGAGATGCCCGCCGTGGCGGCGCTCCTGGTCCGCCTCCACTCACTGAATCCCTGCTCGCTGAACCTGATCACCTGGAGCGACCCCTTGATGGACACGATTCGGCTGGTGGAAGCAGACCTGGCGGAATACAAGTCTAAGAAGAGCGCCGATGTCCAGGTCATCGCGCTGACTGAGCGCTTCTTATCCATCATCGCTCCACGCGTGCAGGAGAAGCGGGGGTGGTTTGTCCCCAATGCCCTGAACCACACCGACGTGGCGATTGACAACTTCGTCAAGACCACGGCAGGCTTGAAGCTGATTGATTGGGAGAAGCCCCGCTTCGATGATTACACCTACGACGTGTGCTGCTTCCTGGCCGAACCAGCCCAGTTGTGGTGCACGCCGCAACCCCTTTCCCGTGAGGGAAGGGAGACCTTCTTACAGGAGTACATCCGCCTGTCCGGCATGGAAGCGGAGCGCTTCCTGGAAAAGGTACGCGTGCGCGAGCCGCTGGTCGCCTTGCACTGGATCTATTGGGGGATGAACCGGATGTGCGATTTGAAGGATCAAACCACCGTCTCCGCTTTGCAGCAGGTGCACGAAGAGCGTGTATCCCGCTGGGAAAGGATAGCCGACCAGCGGTTGATCGAGAAACTGATAGATGAGTTGTAATACTTATCTGTTGGCGTTTTCACCCATTTATTCTGTAAAGGAGATTGAAGTATGTCAAGAAGAACCATCATGATGATCGGTTTGGGCGATTTAGGCGGGCACGTGTTGGAAATGCTCGCCCGAAATCCGGGATACCGGCGCATCATCACCGCGGACGTGGATGAGGATCGCGCCTATCGCAAAACCAACATCGCCATTTACGGCGCTTCGCAGATGGGTTTCTATCCAGATGTTGAGTTTACCAAGATCGATCTGAACAACACCGAACAGGCCGCAGAGGTGATCCGCAAGGCCAACCCGGACGTGATCTACAGCGCCGCTACCCTGCAATCCTGGTGGGTGATCACCACCCTGCCCAAGGCGGTTTTCGACGATCTGGACAAGGCTCGCTTCGGCCCCTGGCTGCCCATGCACCTGTCCGTAGTCTACAAGCTGATGCAGGCGGTGAAGATGACCGGCATGGACATCAAGGTGATCAACTCCGCCTTCCC
>JAQUAE010000075.1 GCA_028687395.1 Anaerolineales bacterium
GGGCTAATAAATCGGGTTGTATTTGAACTTCCACGGGCGCCAGAACCAGAATTTCAGCATGGTCGGTTCGCCACGGTCTGGCGGCATCTGGTTGCAGGGCAAGAAGACCAGGCGTATGTTGCGATTGGCAAAGAGCACGTTCCTTAGTGAGGGGATGCACTTGTTTGGGTACACCGGGTCGTAGGGCTTCATGTAGTATACCTGCATCAGGTATTCGTCCTGGATGATCTCGAAGGTCTTCTCGGTAAATTCCTCGTCTTCCTTGGCCTTGGGGACGGTAAGATAATAGAAGCGCTCGTCGTACTTCTTGCTGCGCAACATGATGCCCAGGTCGATGTCCGCTTTATTGACGATGGTCAATTGAATCCGCCGGTCGGAATCGAAAGCCGAAAGGAGTAAGGCGAGCAGTACAGCGAAGAGAATTCTTCTGGTCATTGTCCGTTTACCTCTCCAGGCAGTGCTGGGCAAGCCACGCAACGCCTGGGCAGGGAGCCAACCGCGTGCCTGGAGCCCAATCTGGCATTGCCCACCGGACACCCCGCCTGGGGTTAAGTTTAGCACAAAAAAAGCGCTTTGCCTGCACTTGCTACCTTACCTACGCTTAATCGGCCGCGAAGGTTGCAGCCTCTGGCTTCTTGGGTAGGGTTTCTCTATCCCTCCAGCCTCTGGCGAGCGCCTTTGCCTCCCGTGAACGGCTGGCAGAGGCGCGCCCGGTGATTGACGTTTTGCCCCGCATCGAATATCCTTCTGGCCAGGCAGAACGGGCAGGCTGGACTCTTTGCTATAATGTTTTCATTCATGGGCGAAATTACCCTCTCCCCACCACAAGCAGAACTGGCGCGCCTTCCCGTGGAGAGCAAAATCTTCCTGGAAGGGCCGGACGGCAGCGGCAAGACCACAGCAGGCGTGGCGCGCCTGCTGGGCTTGCTCGAGCGAGGGGTGCCCGGGGCGTCCATATTGCTCCTGGTTCCCCAGCGCAGCCTGGGGCAGCCTTATTTGCACGCCCTGCGCACCGCCTCGCTGCCACCCGGCAGTCCCGTCGCACTGCATACCCTCAGCGGGTTGGCGCAACGCATGGTCGAACTCTACTGGCCGCTGGTGGCGGAGGCCGCTGGTTTCGCCCACCCCGACATGCCGCCGGTCTTCTTGACCCTCGAGACCGCCCAGTACTACCTGGCTCGCCTGGTGCGCCCGCTATTCGACGAGGGTTTCTTCGCCTCGATCACCCTGGATCGCAATCGCCTCTACAGCCAGATACTGGATAACCTGAATAAGTCCGCCGTGGTTGGCTTCGCGCATACGCAGATCGGCCAGCGCCTGGTGTCCGCCTGGGGCGGCGAGCCGGGCCAGGCACGCGTCTATCAGGATGCGCAGGAATGCGCCAGTCGCTTTCGCCAGTACTGCCTGGAGCATAACCTGCTGGATTTCTCCCTCCAGGTGGAGCTCTTCGTCCGCTACCTGTGGCCGGACGAGGGTTGCCGCGGCGCCCTGCTGGAGACCTACCGCCACTTGATCGTGGAGAACCTGGAGGAGGACGTCCCGGTGACGCACGACCTGCTGGCAGAGTGGCTCCCGCACCTGGATTCCTGCCTGCTGATCTACGACCAGGAAGCCGGCTACCGCTCTTTCCTTGGGGCCGACCCGCGCAGCGCCTACCGCCTGAAGGCGCTGTGCCCCCAGCGGGTGACCTTCACCGGCTCCTTCGTCACCTCTCCAATGGTGATCGCCTTGGGGGAATGCCTGGGTCGCGCTCTGCAGACCGGTAGCCAGGCGCCCGCCTCACCTCCCCCTGGAACAAGCGAGACAAGCGACTCACTACCAGCTTACCAGGCAGCCCTGAGCTTCGAAGTCCAGCGCTTCTACCCGCAAATGTTGGACTGGGTTGCTGGGCAGGTGGCGCAGTTGGTGCAGGATGAAGGCGTGCCGCCGGAGGAAATCGCCATCCTGGCGCCATTCCTGGGCGACGCCTTGCGCTTTTCGCTGGCGAACCGTTTGGAGCGCTATGGCATCCCGGCGCGCTCCCACCGCCCGTCCCGCTCCTTGCGCGAGCAACCCCCGGTGCAATGCCTGCTCACCCTGACCTACCTCGCCCACCCTGGCTGGGCGCTGCCCGCATTGCCAACCCAGTTCGACCTGGCCTACGCCTTGATGCAATCCCTCGAAGGGATGGACCTGGTGCGAGCGCAGCTCCTGGCTGAAAAAGCCCTCCTGCGCGTGGACGGCCAGCCGCGGCTGCTGCCTTTCGAGCGGGTGAAGGCTGATCTCCAGGAGCGTGTCACTTATCGCCTTGGCGAACGCTACGAACACCTGCGCCAGTGGCTGGAGGGCTACGCCCAGGCGCCAGCCCAGGAACTGGATCACTTCCTGGGGCGCCTGTTCGGCGAGGTGCTCTCGCAACCCGGCTTTGGCTTTCACGCCAACCTGGACGCTGGCGAAGCTGCCGCCAACCTGGTGGAGTCGGCGCAAAAATTTCGCCGCGTGGCGGCAGTCGGATTAGCCGACCTGGGCAAGCCGGTGGGGCAGGAGTACCTGGAGATGGTGCAGGATGGCGTGATCGCTGCCCAGTACCTGCGTAGCTGGCGCGGCGAAGCCCAGGGAGCGGTGCTCCTGGCGCCGGCTTACACCTTCCTGATGAGCAACCGCCCGGTGGAGGTGCAGTTCTGGTTGGATGTGGGCAGCCGGAGCTGGTATGAGCGCCTCTACCAGCCGCTCACCCAACCGCACGTGCTCAGCCGCAATTGGCCCGAAGGCAAGCACTGGACCGACGATGACGAATACAAGACCAGCCAGGAGGCGCTCTACCGTCTGGCGCTGGGATTGTTGGCCCGCTGCCGCCGCCGCGTTTACCTCGGTTTGAGCGAGCTCGGCGAACAGGGCTACGAGCAGCGCGGCCTGCTACTGCGTGCCTTCCAGCGCCTGTTACGCGCCGCCCCGCAGGAGGCCAGCGGTGTTTAAGTTGCGCCCGCGCCAGGAGGAGGTGCTCGCCTATCCCGGCGGCAGGATGGGCGTTTCGGCCGTCCCCGGAAGCGGCAAGACTTGGACGCTTTCCCTGCTGGCGGCGGAAACCATCGCCAGAGGCGAGCTGGACGAGGATCAGGAAGTCCTGGTGGTCACCCTGGTCAACTCGGCGGTGGACCACTTCTACCAGCGAGTGCGCACCTTTCTCGAGCAGCGCAGCCTGCTGCCGCTCAATTTCCGTGTGCGCACCCTGCACGGGCTGGCGCACGACATCGTCCGTGAGCGGCCCGACCTGGTAGCGTTGGGAGATACCTTCCAGATACTGGATGAACGCCAGGCGGATGCCATTCGCAGGGAGGTGGCGCAAGCCTGGCTGCGCAGCCACTACGCTGAGATCAGCGCTTACCTGGACCCGAATCTGGATGATGATAGGCAGGACACACTGTTCCAAAAACAGCTCCCCGAACTGGCGACCGGGACTGCGCTCAGCTTCATCCGCTCGGCCAAGGACGAGCGCCTCACCCCGCAGCGCCTGCGCCAGGTGCTGGATGGCCTGCCCGTCCCCTTGCCCCTGGCGGAGATGGGCCAGGCCATCTACAGCGACTACCAGCGCGCCCTGGAGTACCGCGGCGCAGTCGATTTCGACGATTTGGTGCGCCACGCCCTGCACGTCCTGGAATGGGACCCGGACCTGCTCGAGCGCCTGCGCTTCCGCTGGCCGTATTTGCTGGAGGACGAAGCGCAGGACAGCAGCCGCCTGCAGGAGCTGATCCTGGAACAACTGGCTGGGCAGCACGGGAATTGGGTGCGCGTCGGCGACCCGAACCAGGCGATCTTCGAAACCTTCACCACGGCCAACCCGGAGTTCCTGCGCCGCTTCATCAAGTCCCCCGGGGTGCTGGCACGCCAATTGCCCAACTCCGGCCGCTCCACGCAGAGCATCATCGACCTGGCAAACGCCCTGGTGACCTGGACGCAGAGCGAGCACCCCTATGAGTTTGCCCGCGACGCGCTGCAGGAGCCGCTCATCCAACCCACCCCGCCAGACGATCCCCAACCCAATCCCCCGGATGACCCTTCTGCTATCAGGATCGTGTTAAGAAAGTTCACCCCCCAGCAAGAGGTCGAGGCTGTCGCTGATTCTCTGGAGCAATGGCTGCCGGATCACCCGGACATGACGGTGGCGGTCCTGGCGCCGCGCAATGAGCGGGGGAAGGAGATGGTCAAGGAACTCCTCGAGCGTAAGATCCCGGTGGTGGATGGCCTGTTGAACACGACCAACGCTACCCGCCTCTCGGCAGGCGCCCTGAACAGCCTATTGCAGCACCTGGCTGATCCCGATTCCTCCAGCAAGTTGGCCAAGGTCTACGCCATCTGGCGCCGCGGCATGGAGGAGGAGCCGTCGGCACGCGTCCTCCTGGAGGAGACGGCCAGCTGGCTGCGCCGCCTCAAGCGCGTCGAGGATTACCTCTGGCCGCAACTGGGCCAGGATTGGCTGGCGGAGACCGGGCTGGGCGAGACAGCGCCCCGGGTGCACGCCGAGCTGGAGGCGTTACGCCTGGTGGTGCGCCGCTGGCAGGGTGCCATCCTTTTGCCCATCGACCAGGCGCTGCTCACCCTGGCGCAAGACTTGTTCACGGAAGCCCACGAGCTGGCGCTGGCGCACAAGCTGGCCTTACTCTTGCGCCAGGCGAGCAACCTTCACCTGGAATGGCGCTTGCCGCAGCTCATCACGGAGCTGAATGCGATCGCCTCGAACGAACGCCGCTTCCTGGGCTTCAGCCAGGACGATACGGGCTTCGACCCGGAGCGCTACAAGGGCAAGGTGGTCGTCGCTACGCTGCACAAGGCCAAAGGGTTGGAGTGGGACCGCGTCTACCTGATGTCGGTCAACAATTACGACTTCCCCTCCGGCAACCCCGGCGAGGTTTATTTTCCGGAGAAGTGGTTCCTGCGGGATGACCTGAACCTGGAGGCTGAAGCGCTGGCGCAGCTCGGCGCTGCGTTGAACGCCGCCGACTCCTGGTATGTGGAGGGCGCCGCCACGCGCCAGGCTCGCGAGGGGACGGTGCGCGAGCGTTTGCGCCTGCTCTACGTAGGCATCACCCGCGCCCGGAGAGAGCTGGTCATGACCTGGAACACCGGCAAGCGCGGCAACTGCACGCCAGCCGTGCCGCTGCTGGCTCTGCACAATTACCTGAAGGAGCGCCAGGATGAGGCTGCCGCCTGATTTTCAATTCACCCAGGCTAACCTGCAGGACTTTGTCGATTGCCGTCGGCGTTTCCTCTTGCGTCACGTGCGTCGTCTGGCCTGGCCCGCCATCGAGAGTGAGCCGGTGATCGAAAACGAGCAGCTCAGCGAGAAGGGGGCGCGCTTCCACCGCATGGCTCACCAGGCGCTGATTGGCATGCCTTTTGAACGCCTGGCGCTGATGCTCAATGAACCGGAATTGGCTGGCTGGTGGACGAACTTTCAAAGTCAGGCGCTCCCGGAGGGCAGGCGCTACCCTGAGCTCAGCCTACAGGCCACCCTGCAGGGCTACCGCCTGGTGGCCAAGGTGGACCTCCTGCTAGTCACGCCAGAGGGGAGAGCACTCGTCTACGATTGGAAGACCTCCCGGCGCCGCACGCCTCGCCAGTACATGGCCGCTAGGCTACAGACGCGGGTGTACCCTTACCTGCTTACCCAGGCGGGTGCGCAATTCAATGCTGGCCAGCCCTTCCCCCCGGAAGTGGTGGAAATGATTTACTGGTACGCCGGCTTCCCAGATGCGCCGGAGCGCTTTGCCTACGACGATGATCGTTACCGCGCCGACGAGGCGTATCTCGACGACCTGGCGGGGACGATCCTCTCCCTTGCCGAGCAGGACTTCGGCCTGACTCCCGATGCGGGGCAGTGCCGCTATTGCGTTTACCGTTCGCTGTGTGACCGCGGCGTGCAGGCGGGCAGCCTCGACGATTGGGACGAGGCGATGGGCGCGCCGGACGAGTCGGGGGGAAACCTTGATTTCGAGCAGATCGCCGAGATTGAGTTCTGAGGCCTTGCAGCGATTGAACCGTACCTGACAACATGCGACCCTGGCTGGATCCACCCGAAACCCCACTCCCCGCAGACCTGGCCGCCGAGGTTGGTGGGCACCCGCTGGTAGCGCAAACTCTGCTGCGCCGCGGCCTCACCCGCCTGCCAGAGATTCGCGCTTTCCTCGACCCGAACCAGGCGACACCCACCCCGGCGAGCGAGCTGCCGGACCTGCTTGTCGCCGCCGAGCGCCTGGAACAAGCCATCCAGCGCGGGGAGCGCATTTGCGTCTGGGGCGATTTCGACGTCGACGGTCAGACCGCCACGACGTTGCTGGTTTCCGCCCTGCGCGACCTGGGGGCACAGGTCAGCTACCACATTCCCGTGCGTGAGACTGAATCCCACAGTATCCGCCTGCCGGTGCTCGAGCAGGTCCTGGATGCAGGCGCTGAGCTGATTTTGACCTGCGACACGGGCGTCTCGGCGGTCGAGGAGGTGAAGTACGCTCGCCAGCGGGGTGTGGACGTCATCATCAGCGACCACCACGACCTACCGGAAGAGCTGCCGCCAGCCCTGGCGCTGGTGAACCCGAAACGCCTGCCAGCCAGCCACCCCCTGGCGCACCTGCCAGGGGTCGGGGTGGCTTATAAACTGGCTGAGGAGCTGTACTGGCACGCCAGTCGTCCCGAGGAGATCGAAAAACAGCTCGACCTGGCAGCCCTGGGCATCGTGGCTGACCTGGCCATCTTGCAGGGGGAGGCCCGTTACCTGCTCCAGCGCGGTTTGCAGGCTTTGCGTCAGACCAGGCGAGCGGGCGTGCAGGCGATGATGGAGCTAGCTGAGCTGCAGGCAAATGTCCTGACCGCGGAGCACATTGCCTTCAAACTGGCGCCGCGCATGAACGCCCTGGGGCGCCTGGCGGACGCCAACCTGGCGGTGGAGCTGCTCACCACCCAGGACCTAGCCAGAGCGCGCGTTCTGGCTCTGCAATTGGAAGGCTGGAATGAGCGGCGAAAATTGCTCACCAGCCAGGTGCTGGCCGGTGCGCTGGCCCAAATCGAGGCCGACCCGACGCGGCTGGCGCCGGCCGCACTGGTGCTGGCCTACCCCGCATGGCCCGCCGGGGTGCTGGGCATCGTCGCCAGCCGGTTGGTGGAGCGCTACGCAAAGCCGGTAGTATTGCTTACTATAGCGGCGGATGGTTCGGCGCGCGGCTCGGCGCGTTCGGTGGAAGGGGTGAATATCACCGCCGCGATTGCCACCCAGGCCAAGCTGTTGGCTGGCTTCGGCGGCCACCCCATGGCTGCCGGGATGGCGTTGCCTCCTGGCGAGGATATCGAAGGGCGCCTGGCTCAATTCCGCCGCGGCCTGGCCCAGGCGGTGCTCGAGCAGCTCGGCGAGGCGCCGGCAAAACCCGCCCTGCAGATCGATGCCTACCTGCCACTTGCCCAGCTCAGCCTGGAGCTGGTGGACGACCTGGAGCGTCTGGCGCCTTTCGGCCCTGGCAACCCCCCTTTGACCCTGGCGAGCACGGGTTTGCTGATCAAGTCCAGCGCCGTGGTAGGGCGCAACGAAGGGCACCTCGCCGTCACCGTGGTCGATGAAGGCGG
>JAQUAE010000076.1 GCA_028687395.1 Anaerolineales bacterium
ACGGCGGGTGGACGAAAACTGGATGAGTAGAAAAGATTACAGTATAATAGGAACTTCGGCTACAATCTGACCTGCAGGGTCAGTGAGCGCAAGAGGAGTATGGACATGAAGGTATCATCTTCGGTTAAAAAACGCTGTTCGAAATGTAAGATCGTCAGACGCAAAGGGATTCTGTACGTGATTTGTACCAATCCAAAACATAAACAACGACAGGGATAAACGGATATGGCTCGTATTGAAGGCGTTGATCTACCGCGCAACAAGCGCATCGAAGTCGGATTGACCTATATCTACGGCATTGGCAACCCGCGCGCCCAGCAAATCCTTGCGGATACCAAGATCAATCCGGACACCCGCATCAAGGATCTGACGGATGCCGAGGTAGCACTGCTGCGTGAGTACATCTCGCAGAACTACCAGGTGGAGGGCGATCTGCGCCGCGAGGTGCAGATGAACATCAAGCGCCTGATCGAAATCGGCAGCTACCGCGGGCTGCGCCATCGTCGCAACCTGCCTCTGCGCGGCCAGCGCACGCGCACCAACGCGCGCACGCGTAAAGGCCCCAAGAAGACGGTTGCCGGTCGTGGCCGCCGCCGCGGGGCGAAGAAAAAGTAATCTCCGGTGTGTTTCTGTGGGACAGCTTGGGTTCCTTCCTCCCAGCGGCTGGCTGCTCCCGGGTGCTCTACCGGCTAGGTTCAGGTTCAGTTTTGATATGCATGTGAGGTGTTATGGCTCAAAGTGTGCGTAGTGTACGGCGCAAGTCGACACGAAAAATCAAGCGGACAATATCATCAGGCCAGATCCATGTCCTGGCTACCTTCAATAACACGATTATTACGGTAACCGACATGGAGGGCAACACGCTTGCCTGGGGCAGCGCCGGCTCGGCCGGTTTCAAAGGGTCGCGCAAGAGCACCCCATTTGCCGCCCGCATGGCAACCGAACAAGCAGTGAAAGCCGCCATGGCGATGGGCTTGCAAGAAGCGCAGGTGTTCGTCAAGGGTCCTGGACCTGGACGGGAAGCCTCCATCCGCGCCGTGCAGGCTGCAGGATTGAAAATCACGGCCATCGCCGATATCACCCCGGTCCCGCACAACGGTTGCCGGCCGCCCAAGAAGCGGCGCGTCTAGGGCGTGCTTGATCTCGGGCAGATCAGTTGAAGTGGCTTGTGGCCACACGGAATGGAATTTAAGGAAGGATTTGGTCAGATAGCATATGGCTAAATATCGTGATCCAGTTTGTAAATTGTGCCGGCGCGAAGGTGAGAAGCTGTTCTTGAAAGGCGAACGCTGCTTCACACCCAAATGCGCCTTCGACCGCCGCGGGTACGCCCCGGGGCAACATGGTAAAAGTTCCCAATTCAGCCGCAGACGCGTGTCGGACTACAACCGCCAGTTGCGCGCCAAGCAAAAGGCGCGCCGTGTCTACGGCATCCTGGAGAAACAGTTTCGCCGGTATCATGGCGAATCCTTGAAACGCCGCGGCCTGACCGGCTTGAACCTGCTGCAAATCCTCGAGACGCGCCTGGACAACGTCATCTATCGCCTGGGCTATGCGAGCAGCCGGGCCGAAGCGCGCTTGCTGGTGACTCATGGCCACTTCATGGTCAACGGTCGCCGCACCGACATTCCCTCCATGATCCTTGGCGCTGGAGACACCCTCCAGGTTCGCGAGGAGGCGCGCACGCGGCCTTACTTCAAGGATTTGAGCGCGGTGGCGGAAGAACGCAATCCCGCTCCCTGGTTGGACCGCGAGCTGAAGACATTATCGGGTACCGTTTTACGCCTGCCTGAACGTTCTGAGATCGACGGCAATCTGCAGGAACAGCTCATAGTCGAATACTACTCACGGTAATCGATGGTTGCGCGTACGGATTTGAACCGAAGTGATATCCAAAATTGTCATATGTACGTGTTAAAACGTGGGGATGAGGTGAACCGTGATTGGCTTAAGTAGTATGGTAACGCCGAAGATTGAAAGAGAAGCTGAGGCGCGAAACTATGGCAAGTTCGTCATCAGCCCGCTCGAGCGTGGATATGGCGTGACGTTGGGCAACGCGCTGCGCCGCGTCCTGCTCTCCTCGCTGGAGGGCGCAGCCGTGACATCCATCCGTATTGCGGACGTTCAGCATGAATTTACCGACATCCCAGGCGTGCGCGAGGATGTCATCCATGTCATGCTGCAGATCAAACAGTTGCGCATGCGCCTCTTCGGCGCAGACACGGCGCGATTGCACCTTGAAGTGCGCGGCAGCGGCGTGGTCACCGCGGCAGATATCATCGCCCCGCCGGAGGTGGAGATCATCAACCCGGATCTCTTCCTGTTCACGGTGGACGATAGCAAAGCTGACCTGGAAATCGAGCTGAACGTCGAGCGCGGGCGGGGTTATTCTCCGGCCGACGATCGCACCGGTCGCCTGCCCATCGGCGAGATGCCGGTGGACGCGATTTACAGCCCGGTGCGGCGGGTCAACTGGAACGTGGGCAACGCCCGCGTCGGCCAGAGCACGAACTACGACCGCCTGGTATTGGAAATCTGGACGGATGGGACGTCCGGTCCTGAGGAAGCCTTGAGCACCAGCGCAAAGATCCTCATCGACCACCTGCGTCACGTGGCAGGGATCAGCGAGGAGATGCTGGCAACCATCGCCGAAGAAGAAGTGGAAGGCAGCCGCCTGACCAGCGAGATGATCGAAACGCCGATCGAAAACCTGGACTTATCCGTGCGCGTTTTCAATTCGCTCAAACGCACCGGCATCACTACGGTGGGCGAGGTGTTAGAGCTGTTGGAGAAGGGTGACGAAGCGGTGATGTCCATCCGCAACTTCGGCGAGAAGAGCCTGGAAGAATTGCGCCAGAAGATGAGCGAGAAGGGCTATCTGAAGGACGAAAGCGACGAGGAAGTGGAGTAAATCGAGATGCGACATGGAATTGTTGGAAAAAGGCTGAGCCGGTCGAAGGACCACCGCACCGCTTTACGCCGGAACCTGATCAAGGGGCTCTTCGAACACGAGCGAATTCAAACCACGCGCACAAAGGCCGAAGCTGTTCGCGGTCAGGCCGAGCGCATGATCACCCTGGCCAAGCGCGGCAACGCTGCGGGCGACGCCAAAGCAGTATACGCCCGCCGGCTGGCTGCTGCCCGCCTGGGCGACCCGGCGACAGTCAAAAAACTGTTCGACGACATCGCTCCTCGCTTCGAGAATCGCGCCGGCGGGTACACTCGCATCGTCAAGATCGGTCCTCGCCAGGGCGACTCGGCTGAGATGGTGTTGTTGGAGTTGGTGGAAGATTAGAGTCGTGGTTCGATAATCGGATTCAGCGACCGGCCTGAGCCGGCACTGATGACGGTTTGAATGGCACGTTACCAGGTTATTCTCGCCTACGATGGCGCCCGCTACCAGGGCTTTCAGAGACAAGCCGGGCATTCGAATTCGCCCAGCGTGCAGGCAGCCATAGAAGCAGCCCTGCGCAAGTTGGGCTGGAGCGGGCGCAGCCTTCTGGCAGCCGGGCGAACGGACACCGGTGTGCATGCCCTCGGGCAGGTGATCGCTTTCGACCTGGAGTGGGCTCATACCCTCCAGCAGTTGCGCGAGGCGCTCAACGCCAACCTGCCGGATGACATCGCCGCTCGAGAGGCGCGCCAGGTCCGGCCGAATTTTCACCCGCGCTACGATGCGCTGGCGCGCCGCTACCGTTACCGCCTCTTCTGTGCTGAGGTGCGCCACCCTCTCGAGGAGCGCTATGCCTGGCGGGTGTGGCCGGCAGTGAGCGTGGACAGGATGCACCAGGCCGCCAGCCTGCTGGTCGGCGTTCACGATTTCGCTTCCTTCGGCACACCGCCGCGGCGGGGCGGCAGGACGATCCGTGAGGTCCTCGCAGCCGCCTGGAAGCCGGGCGCAGAAGTTTGGGGCGTGGCCTGCTGGGAGTTCGATATCCTGGCAGATGGCTTCCTCTACCGCATGGTGCGCCGCCTGGTGAACGCGCTGGTGGAGATCGGTCAGGGCAAGCAAGAAGTGAGCTGGATGGAGCAGTTGCTGCTCACGCCGCAACCTCATCCCATCCAGGGCTTGGCGCCGGCGCAAGGCTTAACCCTCGTGGAGGTGCTCTACCCGCCCGGTCCGGGCGAAGGGCTGGCGCCTGCGGAATAACGCATTTGCTGGAATGATTGACCTGAGTCAACAAGGTCTGTATGTAGAGAGGATTGACGTGGAAAAGACATTTTATCCAAAAGCTGACGACATCACCCAGGAATGGGTCCTGGTGGATGCCACAGACCATAACCTTGGCCGTCTGGCCACCCGGATTGCCAGCCTGTTACTTGGCAAGCACAAACCCAACTTCACCCCGGGTGTGGAGATGGGCGATTCGGTGGTGGTGGTGAACGCTGAGAAGATCCAGGTTACCGGGAAGAAGATGGAGGAGAAGTTCTATTACCGCCATTCCCAGTACCCGGGTGGTTTGACGACCACCAGCTTGCGCCAGATGCTGGCCAAGCACCCAGAGCGGGTTATTCAGAGCGCGGTGTGGGGGATGTTGCCCCACAATTCGTTCGGGCGGCGTTTGTTGCGCAATCTCAAGGTCTACGCCGGTCCCGAACACCCGCATCAGGCTCAGAGCCCCAAGCCTCTCGCATAAGGAGAACGGTTGTGTCTGTAAATTACTACGAAGGAATCGGACGTCGGAAAGAAAGCTCCGCCCGCGTTCGTATCATGGCGGGGAGCGGTAATTTTATCGTCAACGACAAGCCCATCGAGGAGTATTTCCCTCGCCTGGGCGACGCGGTGCGCATATTCGAGGCGCTCGAGGCGGCTGGCGAAGATCGCAAGCAGCTCGACATCACCGTCGTGGTGCGTGGCGGAGGCGTCACTGGGCAGGCTTCTGCGGTGCAGTTGGGCGTGGCGCGTGCTCTGGTTGCCATGAACCCGGATTACGTCCCGGCGATGCGCAAAGGCGGTTTTCTCACCCGCGATGCGCGCATCAAGGAACGTAAGAAGCCCGGCCTCAAGCGCGCCCGCAAAGCGCCGACCTACACCAAGCGCTAAACCAGCGCCCAAGGCGAGCGTGCGCTTCTCGCTCGCAACCCTCATGATCCATATCGAGGCGCGGAATCCGCTCAGGCGGTGTTCGTCAGAGCATCGCAAGTCCCAGCGAATTCGGCGCCTCTTCGATTTCCTGAACCGGCTTGTGTGATTTACCTGTAGCGGAAGGAACGAGCATGGCGAAAAAAACATCTGCAGGAGGCGTCACCCTCCTTGGCCTGGGACCCGGCGATCCTGAGCTATTGACCCGAGAAGCCTGGGGACTGTTGCAAGAGCTTCCTGAGATCGTGTTGCGAACGCGCCAGCACCCCGTGATGAAGGGCTTGCCAGCCACGCTGCGGGTGGAGTCGTTCGATTCGTTCTACGATGAGGCGGAGAATTTCGAGGAGGTGTACGCCCGTATCGTCGAAAAGGTGATCGAACTGGCCAGGCGGCCGCAAGGCGTGGTTTACGCTGTCCCTGGGCACCCCTTCGTGGCGGAAGCCACCGCTCCGGAGATTGCCCGCCGGGCGCGGGAAACCGGGTTACCCGTGCGGGTCGTCGAAGGATTGTCCTTCCTGGAACCCACCTTTTCTGCGCTCGGCGTTGACCCCTTACCCCAAACTGCCATCCTCGACGCACTGGAGCTCTCCCGGGCGCACACCCCGCCGTCGCCTCCCAGCATGGCAGCCATCATCGCCCAGATTTATTCCCCCCAGGTCGCCAGCGAGGTGAAGTTGACCCTGACGACCGTCTACCCGGACGAACATCCCGTGCGCCTGGTGCACGCCGCCGGGACGCGCCGCCAGGAAGTGGAAGCGCTGGCTTTATACGAGATCGACCGCAGCCCGCGCCTGGGGCTGCTCAGCTCGCTATACCTGCCCCCACTGGACGCTTCGTACTCATTCGAAGCTTTCCAGGAGGTTGTGGCGCGCCTGCGCGCCCCGGATGGCTGTCCCTGGGACCGGCAGCAAGACCACCAGACGCTGCGCCCCCACCTGCTGGAGGAGGCTTACGAGCTGCTCGGCGCGCTGGACGGCGACTGCCCCCCAGCCATGTGTGAGGAGCTCGGCGACCTGTTGCTCCAGATCCTGCTGCACGCCCAAATCGCCAGCGAGATGGGCGAATTCACCATGAACGACGTCTTGCGCGGAATCCACACCAAGATCGTCTCGCGGCACCCGCACGTGTTCGGCGACGTCCAGGTGGCCGGCACTGGGGACGTCTTACTCAATTGGGAGCGGCTGAAGGCTGAGGAACGCGCCAACCATGGCAAGGCCGATCAGGGCATGCTGGCCAGCGTACCGCTGGCCATGCCGGCACTCAGCCTGGCCGACCAGTAACAGCACCGCGCCGCCCGGGTAGGGTTCGATTGGCCGGATGTGGAGGGGGTTTACGCCAAGGTGCTCGAAGAGTTGGACGAGCTGCGCGCCGCGACTGGGGAGGAGGAACGCACCCGGGAGTTGGGTGACCTGTTCTTCGCCCTGGTCAACCTGGCGCGCTGGCTGGAAATCGACGCGGAGAGCGCATTGCGCCTGGCGAACAGCCGCTTCCGGCGCAGGTTCACGTACATCGAGCGCGCCGCTCGCGAGCAAGGGCGCGCCCTGGAGGCTCTCTCCCTGGATGAGATGGAAGCATTGTGGCAGGCGGCCAAGGCCGAGGATGATTAGCGCGACCAGCGAGCGGTGATGGCCAGCGAAAGCACCCGTCCGGCCGATTTTTCCTGTAATGCCAGCTCGCCGCAAGTGGTTTCGCCGCCGAACGGCGCCATCGTCTCCTTAAGAGCGTGATACAGGCTGAGCGCCGAAGCCTGGATGGCGTAAGCGGTGATGACGATGAACAGGGGGTTATCACTGAGAATGGCCTGGCAAGCCTGCATCAACCTGGGCATTAACTCGAAGAACTCCCACACTTCGCCCTTCGGGCCGCGGCCGAATTTCGGCGGGTCCAGGATGAGGCCCTCGTAGCGCACCTGGCGCCGCTCCTCCCTGCGCACGAATTTCAACGCGTCGTCCACGATCCAGCGCACCGGGCGCTCGCTCAAGCCGGAGAGTGCCTGGTTCTGGCGGGCGGCCTGGATGGCTTTCTTGGATGCATCGACGTGGGTGACCCGCGCCCCTGCTTGTGCGGCTGCCAGCGTGGCCAGGCCGGTGTAACCGAACAGGTTCAGCACCTGAGCCGGCCGGTTTGCCACTCGCAGCTTCTCCCCAATCCAGTCCCAGTGGCTGGCCTGTTCAGGGAAGACGCCCATGTGCCGGGAAGCTGCCGCCTGTGCCTGGAACTTCAATCCCCCATAGGCCATTGTCCACTCCGTGGTAGTCAGGGGGCGCTTGAATTGCCAGCGCCCACCGCTCTCCTCGTGGCTGGGTTGGAAAACCCCCTGCGCCTCGTTCCAGGCGCCCTCTGGGAGCGCCGGCTCCCAGGCCGCCTGTGGCGCGGGGCGGATGAACGTGTAAGCGCCGTAGCGCTCCAGCTTGCGCCCGTTGCCGCTATCCAGGAACTCATAATCCTTCCAGGCGCGAGGGATGAATA
>JAQUAE010000077.1 GCA_028687395.1 Anaerolineales bacterium
CTACTGGCGTGATGGGCGTCTTCGTCGCCCTGGACTTGTTCATGTTGTTCTTCTTCTACGAAATTGCCGTCTTCCCTATGTACTTATTGATTTCCATCTGGGGCTGGAAGGAGACGCGCGAATATGCAGCCATGAAGTTGACCCTCTACCTGTTCATTGGGTCGGTGATCGCCCTGGTCGGCGCGCTGGTGATGTACATCACCTCAGGTATGAATACCTTCGATATGCTCGTCCTCGAGAACGCCGGCTTCTCCACGGCTTTCCAGCGCCTGTGGTTTCCCTTCGTCTTCATCGGCTTTGGCGTGCTGGGGGGCCTCTTCCCCTTTCACAACTGGAGTCCGGATGGCCACGTGGCCGCGCCCACGGCGGTTTCGATGTTCCATGCTGGCGTGTTAATGAAGCTGGGCGCCTTCGCCGCCCTGCGGGTGGGGATCATGCTGCTGCCCGAAGGGGCAAAATTTCACATGGGGTGGATCATCCTGCTCACCCTGGTCAACGTGGTTTACGGCGCCTTCATCGCCATGGTACAGACCGATTTCAAGTATGTCATTGGTTTTTCCTCGGTCTCGCACATGGGGCTGGTGTTGATGGGCTTTGCCACCCTCCAGCCGGAGGGGTTGATCGGTTCGGGCGTGCAGATGTTTTCTCACGGCGTGATGACAGCCCTCTTCTTTGCTGTCGTCGGCATGGTGTACGACCGCGCCCACACCCGCGACATCCCCAAGCTTGGCGGCTTCCGCAAAGTGATGCCCGTGGTTGCCATCGCCTTCATTGTAGGCGGCCTCGTTTCGATGGGCATGCCCGGTTTCTCAGGATTCATTGCTGAGTTTCCCATTTTCATGGGCGTGTGGAAATCCTATCCCTGGATTGCCATCGTCGCCGCGGTCTCCATCGTGGTAACGGCTTCGTATATCATCCGGGTCATCGGCAGGGTCTTCTACGGCCCCATGCCAGAGGAATACGTCGGTCACGTGGGTGATGTGACCGTCCTGGACAAGGTTGCCCTGGTCTTATTGAGCGCAATATTGATTGGCATCGGCGTGTACCCGTCCTTGATGGTCCCCTGGGTGCAATCCGGCGTCGAACGCATCCTGCGCCTTCTGGGAGGTGCATAAGTGTCAGTCGCTAATTTCGAGCCTTCCATGTTCCTGGCGATACTGCCAGAGCTATCTATTCTGTTGGTCGGGCTGGTGATCCTGTTTCTCGATATGATCCTCCCCAAGGAGCGGGGGAACACCCTGGGGTGGGTCGCAGCCGTCGGCTTGTTCCTGCTCATCGCCGTCAACCTGCTGGTTGCCCGGCCAGGGAGCGAGCCGCGCCTGGTATGGGGAGGCATGCTGCGCCACGATTGGATGGGTTTCGTTTTCAAGATGATGTTCATGTTCAGCGCGGCGATCACCTCCCTGTTCATCATGGAGGTGAATCGCATCGGCAAGAACGGCGAGTTCTACCTGCTGATGCTGGCTTCCACGCTGGGCATGTGCTTGATGGCTTCCGCCTCCGATCTGATCATGCTCTACCTGGCGATCGAAACTACCTCGATTCCACTATACGTCCTGGCCGGTTTCCTGAAACACGACGACAAATCCACCGAGGCGGGCTTCAAGTACCTGCTCTTTGGGGCGATGACTTCGGCGATCATGCTTTACGGCTTGAGCCTGCTTTACGGCTTTGCGGGCACCACCAACCTCTACGCCCTGGTCGCCAGTTTCGGGGAGCAGCAGATATCTGATGTGGTGCTCTTCGGGAGCCTTTTGCTGGTGCTGGTGGGCTTTGGCTTCAAGATTTCGGTTGTGCCGCTGCACTTTTGGGCGCCGGACGTGTACGAGGGCGCGCCGACTCCGGTGGCGGGCTTTCTCTCCACTGCCTCCAAGGCAGCCGGTTTCGCGGTTTTGCTGCGCGTCCTGATGATTGCCTTTCCCAACCTCATCCCATACTGGGGAGCGGTGATTGCCGCGCTCTCCACGGCGACGATGACTTTGGGCAACCTCCTGGCGCTGACCCAGAAAAACATCAAGCGCCTGCTGGCCTACTCTTCCATCGCCCACGCCGGTTACGCCCTGATCGGCCTCGTGGCAGTCTCAACGTTGGGTATTACCAGCGTTGTATTTTACCTGGTGGTGTACATCGTCACCAACCTGGCGGCCTTCGGCGCGGTTGCCGCCCTTGGCAGGGTAGCCGGGTCGGATGAAGTCGCCGCTTACGCCGGCTTGAGCCGCCGTTCACCGTGGTTGGCGCTGGCTATGTTGGTGGCCTTTCTCTCGTTGGCCGGGATGCCGCCCTTCGGCGGTTTCGTGGTCAAATTCGTGGTGTTTGCTGCAGCCGTCCAGGCTGATATGATCTGGCTGGCGGTGGTGGGCGTCTTGAACTCGATCATCGGCTTGTACTACTACCTGACGGTCTTGAAGGTAGTCTATCTCTACCGGTCGGAGGACGAGGAGAAGCCCCTGCCCATTCCGGGCTCGTACCAGTTGGCGATCATCGTCCTGGCCATTGGGATTGTGGTCCTGGGCACCGTGCTGGCCCCCTGGTTTAGCCTGACCAGCGGCGCGGCGCAGGCGATTTTCTAGGCGGTTGGAGCACGCCAAGTAAAAAGGTAAGTTTCGATTTATTGACTCTGACCTTGCCTGTGTGATAGAATTCGCAAACCATGAGCCCGAACAGCGCCGAGCCAGAACCGAGCCGTAAGCAGGTTGCGTTCAACCTGGCTCTGGCTGCTGTCACCGGACAGGTAGGTTGCCTGACGACACTGATCGTGGTCGCGGCCCTTTTTGGGGGCTTGTGGGTGGACAGCCGGTTCCAAACCCGGCCGATGTTTACAATCCTCTTCTTACTTTTCAGCGTGCCCTTCACGCTGGTGATGATGTTCTGGGTGGTGCACAAAGCCACCGCAAGCATTAAACCGGTAGCGAAACCGCAGGGAGAACCTGTACAGGAGGAAAGCAAAACGTGAGTACACCGCGTCGAAGGATTGGTTTTTTCCGTTGGATTGTCCTGGCGATTTTTATCCTGGGAATTATCGTCACCGGTGCCTTCCCTCCCATTCAACCGCACGTACAACTGCCCGCTGAAGCCATCAGCGAGCCGCTTTTTGTCTTACCCGTGATCGGCGAATTTCGCCTGACGAACACCCTCCTGGCTACGTTCCTGGTGGACATCCTGCTCATTGCCCTGGCCTATGGCGTCTACCGTTCCACGCGCGATGTAAACCGGCTGCCGGGCGGGATTTCCGGTTTGGTCACCACTATCATCGAGGCGCTGTACGGCCTGGTGGAATCCACGGCGGGGAAATGGGCGCGGCGGGTGTTCCCCTACATGGCGACTATCTTCTTGCTGGTGCTCGCCGCGAACCTGATGGAGCTGTTTCCTGGTGTGGACAGCATCGGCTGGCTGCACCACGTCGAGCCGGGCGCGCATGGTTATCCCGTGCGTTATGTAGGATCGGTAGGCCTGCTGGAGAAGGCTGCCGAGGAGAGCCACGCCGAGGAAGGATATTCTCTGATACCTTTCATCCGGGTCGCCTCCACAGACCTGAACTTCACCATCGCCCTGGCTCTGATCGCCGTGGTGATGACCCAGGTGATGGGCGTACGGGCGATTGGGGTGGGTTATTTCGGCAAGTTCATTGCCTTTGGAAATTTCCTCAAGATGTGGGTGCGCGAGCGCTTGGGCCCCTTCGACGTAATCTTCCCATTCATCGATATTTTTGTTGGCATATTGGAAATGGTGGCGGAATTCGCCAAGATCCTCTCGTTCTCCTTCCGGTTGTTAGGCAATATCTTCGCCGGTTCAGTGCTTCTGTTCGTCATGGGCACGCTCGTACCCATGATCCAATCCGGTTTTCTCTTCCTGGAATTGTTCGTAGGCCTGATTCAGGCGCTGGTGTTTGGTATGCTGACCATGGTCTTCATGACCATGGCGATGCAATCGCATGGCAATCATGAGGGCGAACACGCCTGATTCGCTCAAGTCATCAATCAATTTTCGCATGGAGGTAACGTAGTTATGCAAATCACCCCCGAGGTCGCTGAAATCCTGGTTCAAGGATTGAAATATCTGGGCGCCGGCCTGGCCATGGTAGGCACGCTTGGCGCTGGTTTGGGCATCGGCATTCTCGGCAACGGCGCAGTACAGGGCATCGCCCGCAATCCAGACACGGCAGGCAGCATCCAGATCAACATGATCCTGGCGATCGCCTTTGCTGAAGCGGTGGCGATTTACGCCCTGGTCGTGGCCCTGGTCATCTTGTTCGTCGGCTAAATCAGGAAAGGAGCTTCGCCTTGGAAGCGTTGGGTATCAACCTGGGATATTTAATTGTACAAATCGTCAACTTCCTGATCCTGTTGGTCATCCTGCGCGCCTGGGTGTACGAGCCGGTGGTGCGCATGATGGAAAACCGGCGCAAGACCATCGCCCAAGGGCTGGAAGACGCTCGCATCGCCGCGGAAGCCAGGGCATCTGCTGAGGAACAGGCAAAGACCATCTTGGCCGAGGCGCAAGCGAACGCCGCGCACAAGATTCGTGAGGCCATGGAGCGCGCCGAAGTGGCGGCGCGCGAAATACGCACCCAGGCGGAAGCGGATGCCACCAAGGCGCGCGAGGCCGCTTTGGCTGAGGCAGCCCAAGAGAGGGACCGCATCCTGGCTGACGTGCGCGGGCAGATCTCCGTCCTGGCCATGGCAGCCGCGCAGAAGATCATCGGCGAGGTCCTCGACGAGAAACGCCAGCACGCCTTGATCAACGCCTTCTTCTCCGGTGTGAAATCGGGGAAGGTTGTCGTATTGGAGAATGAAAGCATCAGCGGCGCCTCTGCCACGGTGACCAGTGCCCTGCCCCTGACCAACGAGGAGCAGGAAGCGATCAAGAAGGACGTCCTCTCCCGCATGGGCGCCCAGGCCACCATTTCCTTCCGCGTCGACCCCTCCATTCTCGGTGGGCTGGTGATTCGCGTCGGCGATAAGGTGCTGGACGGTTCGGTGGTTGGCCAACTGGAAGCGATGCGCCAGAGCCTGAAATAGACCCAGCCCCCGGCGAAGGACGTTCTTTAGCGTTATTCGCGCATTTGAGGTACGATTAACGCCCAAGGGCTGAACTTGGGCGTTTCATTATTTATAGAAGTTACGCAGTTGAGCGTGATCCTCCCTCCAACTGCGTAAGTCCTAATTTATTGAGGTTTCCGGCTGAGCAGTTGCTATTTCGCTGAGGTGATCATCGGTTGAATGCGTCGCAGCGGTCTGTGAGACTCTCCGAGTTGGTGGCGGCCCTGACAGGGAAGGTCGCCATCCGGGCAGGCGAAGATTCCGGGGAGGTCGTGGTCCACGGAATCGCCTACGATTCACGGCAGGTGGGAGAAGGCACCCTGTTCGTTGCCCTGCCCGGTAGCCAGCGTGATGGCCACAGCTACATCCACACCGCCGTACAGCGCGGCGCGGCGGCGGTGGTCGGCCAGCAGCCGGCGCCTGATTTGCCTGTCCCCTACGTGCAAACTACGGACAGCCGGCAAGCCCTGGCGGAGCTCTCGGCGGCATTCTACGGTTTTCCCGCCCGGCACCTGACCGTTATCGGGGTAACCGGGACGGATGGCAAGACGACTACCTCCACACTGATCTACGCCACCTTGCGCGCTGCCGGGCTGCGCGCCGGGATGATCACCACCGTCGACGCTCGCATTGGCGACCAATCCCTGGATACTGGCTTCCACGTGACCACGCCGGAAGCACCCGACGTGCAGAATTACCTCCACCAAATGGCTTACGGCTTGCCTGAGCCGCTCACCCACGTGGTCATCGAGAGCACTTCCCACGGATTGGCGCAGAAGCGCGTGGCAGCTTGCGATTTCGACATCGGCGTGGTGACTAACATCACCCACGAGCACCTGGATTTTCATGGCGACTATCAGGCTTATCGCGAGGCTAAAGCCACCCTTTTCAAGTACCTGGCGGTCACCCCAGCCAAGCGCCATTCCCCGCCGCGCCTGGCAGTGCTCAACCGAGATGATGGTTCTTACGCATACCTGGCTGAGCTGACCGCGGGCTTATCTTCTGCCGTGCCGCAGGTTTCTTATGGCGTCCATCCGCAGGCGCAGGTACGTGCCGAGGGGGTGCGCGCCACAGAAAAAGGCTTAAGCTTCACTGTGGTGACAGAAGAGGAGACGTTCCAGGTGATCAGCCCACTGCTCGGAGCGTACAACGTCTCCAATTTATTGGCGGCCGTCGCCTGCAGCCTTATCGGGTTGGGACTCCCGCTGGAAGCTATTCAGCAAGGCATCAGTGACGTGCAGGGGATTTCCGGGCGCATGGAGCGCCTGGATCTGGGGCAGCCCTTCATCGCCATCGTCGATTTTGCCCACACACCCAACGCCCTGCGCCAGGCGCTGCTGGCCGTGCGCGCCGTTACACCCGGGCGCCTGATCGCTGTATTTGGCTCGGCGGGTTTGCGTGACCGCCAGAAGCGGCGCATGATGGCCGAAGTTTCTATCCAGCTCGCCGATGTCTCCATTTTTACTGCCGAAGACCCGCGCACGGAATCGCTGGACCAGATCCTGGCGGAGATGGCGGTTGGGGCACAGGCTGCGGGAGGATCGCAAGGCGAGAATTATCACCTGGTGCCCGATCGCCGGGAGGCGATTCGCGTCGCAGTGCGCATGGCTCAGCCAGGCGACCTGGTGCTGGTCAGCGGCAAGGGGCACGAGCAATCGATGTGTTTCGGCGAAGTGGAATACCCCTGGGACGACCGCATCGCCACGCGGGCGGCATTAGCCGAGCTGCTGGGGGCGCCAGGCCCACAGATGCCCTACCTGCCTGAGAGCTGGTAATCTCTGCTTCAAAGAAGATCAAGGCCAGGGAGGCAGTTGGCCAGCTACAGTTCCTTCGAACGGGAGGCGCAAGCGACGACAGTCCTTTCGCTGCGCTCAGAGCAGGCGCCCTATTGCCGTACTGCGGGGGTGTCCAAATAGAAGTGTAGCCGGGAGGCGAAGCAGGCGAAAAGAAAAACAACCCTTACCGGGAGGTAAGGGTTGTTGCTTGAACTCATCAGGTGGGCTAGTGCCGCGAATGGCCGCCCTCGGAGCGGCTGTCCGGTCGGTGCCCGTGGTCCCGCCTGCCGCCACCCGACCTGGGGCCGGCGTTCCTGCGGTCGCGTTGCTGGGCTTCCTCGGCTGTCCAGCCTTCCAGCACAGCCAGCCGGGAGAGGCGGATTTTCCCCTGCGGGTCGATGTCGGTGACCATCACGGTGATCTCGTCTCCCATGGTCACGATGTCTTCCACCTTGTTCACCCGTTCGGTGTCCAGTTGCGAGATGTGCACCATGCCATCTACGTTGGGCAGGATTTCGACGAAAGCTCCAAAGTCGGTGATGCGCACCACCTTGCCGGTGTAGATTCTGCCGATCATGGGGGTTTCGGTCAGGGCTTCGACGCGTTCGACAGCGGCGCGAGCGCTCTCGCCATCTGTGGCGGCGATGTACACCGAGCCGTCCTCACCGATGTCGATCTTGGTGCTGGTTTCTTCCTGGATGCTGCGGATGGTCTTGCCACCCGGGCCGATCACCGCGC
>JAQUAE010000078.1 GCA_028687395.1 Anaerolineales bacterium
ACCTTGGAATTTCCCCCCATTTTGCTATAATTCAGCGCAGTCTGCAGACATGATGCAACGCCAAGGGAGAAGTAATGAAGAGTTTTGAGCACATTCGCATACCTGAAGAAGGTGAGAAAATCCAGCAGCGCGGCAGCCAGTTAATCGTTCCGCACCAGCCGATCATCCCCTTCGTGGAGGGCGATGGCACGGGGCGGGACATCTGGAGAGCCGCGCAGCGCGTTTTCGACGCCGCCGTAGCGCAAGCGTACCAGGGCAAGCGCAAGGTAGCCTGGATGGAAGTTTACGCCGGTGAAAAAGCCTACACGCAATGGGGCACCTGGCTCCCGGAGGAAACAGTCGAAGCCTTCGCCGAATTCCTGGTGGGCATCAAAGGCCCGCTCACCACCCCAATCGGGGGCGGCTTCCGCTCCTTGAACGTGGCGCTGCGCAAAGCCCTCGACCTGTACGTCTGCTTGCGCCCGGTGCGCTATTTTCCGGGCGTCCCCTCCACGGTGAAGCATCCCGAGTACGTGGACATGGTCGTCTTCCGAGAAAACACCGAAGATATCTACACCGGCATCGAGTTCGAGCAGGGCACTCAAGATAACCAGCGCTTCGGGCAACTACTCAAGGAGCATTTCCCTGACGAGTACGCCAAGATCCGCTTCCCAGAGACGTCTGGCTATGGCGTCAAACCGGTATCCAAAGAAGGCACCACGCGCCTGGTGCGGGCGGCCATCCAATATGCCCTGGAGAACAAGCGGCGCAACGTCACCCTGGTGCACAAGGGCAATATCATGAAGTACACCGAAGGAGCCTTTCGCAATTGGGGCTACGAGTTGGCTGAGGCCGAATTCGGCAAGCAAGTGTACACCTGGGCGCAGTGGCAGCGCACCCTCGAACGCGAGGGCGAAGAGAAAGCCAACGCCGAGCAGGAGGCCGCTCTGAAAGCCGGAAGGTTGCTGATCAAAGACGTGATCGCCGACATCGTCTTCCAACAGACCATCACCCGGGCGATGGAATTCGACGTGCTTGCCACCACAAACCTGAATGGCGATTATCTATCCGATGCCATTGCGGCGCTGGTGGGCGGCATCGGGATCGCTCCGGGGGGCAATATCAACTACGAGAGCGGGCACGCCATCTTCGAAGCCACCCACGGCACGGCGCCCAAGTACGCTGACAAGGACAAGGTCAATCCCGGCTCGGTCATCCTCTCGGGCGAGATGATGTTCCGTTATATGGGCTGGCATGAAGCCGCAGACCTAATCGTCAACGGCATGGAGAAAGCCATCGCCACCCGCAACGTCACCTATGACTTCCATCGCCTGATGGAAAACGCGGTGCTGTTGAAGTGCTCCGAGTTCGGCGAGGCGATCGTCAGGAACATGAGCTGAGCCGCAGGGCTGCTCTGCAAGCATAATAACAACGCGGGGCAGGAACGTGTCCTGCCCCGCTTGCACGCCTCGGAAGAGGCGGGGGAGTAGCAAGGATGGCCCCCTGCGATCAAGGAGTGACGGTGACCGTCAGCGTGGCGGTGACCGGCAGGGGGGAGGTTACCGGCGCGGTCAGGGTGATGGTGATGACCGGCGAAACCTGGAGCGTCTCGGCGGGCGGCGGGAGCGCCGGGGCAGCCAACTGGGCCGCCTGCTCTGCCGTCTCGGGGGCGCCGCCCAGCACCCAGCGTTCGAAAATGGCAATCAGTTCGGGCTTGAGCGCCCTGGTGGGTGGCATGGGCCCGCCAGCCTCGATCTCCTCGCGATGCAGCATGCGAATCAGGTTACTCCCCAGGTCGCCAGCCACCACGTTCGGGGCGTGGTCGCCGCTGGTCATCACTTCGGCGTAGCTCTGCATCAGGTAGTTGTTGTTCTTCTTGCCAGGGCGGTGGCAAGAGATGCAGTAGCGCTTGACCAGTGGGGCGATGTGCACCTCATAGGATGGCACCTCGTTTTCCGCCAGTGCGGGCGGAGCAGCCCGCTGCTCCGCCTCGGGTGGCAGCTCGGCGCGGTCATCCCAGGTGTAGCGCATGAAAGCTACCAGCGCCTCGATCTCCCCCGGCCCCAATTCGCCGCCGTACGCCTTTCCAAAGGGGGGCATGCCCTGCGCCGGCTGGCCGAAGTTGACCACGTTGTAGAGGGTCTCGTCCGTGAAGGTATACATCACGTCCTGGTCGTTGATCGGTTTCAACACAACCCCCTCCAGCCCTTCCACGCCAATGATCTCGCCGCCCTCGCCATCCGCGCCGTGGCACTCCACGCATTGGATCGAATAGGTATCCTGGCCGAGCGCAATCTGTTCGCTCAACGAAGTCGCCAGGGGCGCCGCTTCCGTCTGGGGTGGAGTGGTCACGGCGGCCAGCATCGTCAGGCCCACGATGCCGGCGACGACCACACTCATCACGCTGATCGCCACCTTGCGCTTAGACCAGTGACGGTAGGGATTGCGATCGACGAAAGGAAGCAGGAAAAGGAGCAGCACCGCCACCCCGGGGATGACCGTCGTGCCAATCCATTCCAGGTTCCCCGGAAAATACTTGAGCATCTGGAAGAGGAAGAGGAAGTACCACTCCGGGCGGGGAATGTAGCTGCTGTCGCTGGGATCCGCCTTGGGCTCGTTGGCCACCCCGACGAATGTGGCCAACCCGAGCAGCAGAAGGAAGAGCCCAAAGGAGACGATCATATCCTTGTAGATAATATCGGGAAAGAATTTCACCCCCTTCTGCTTGGCTTTGTAATACTTGTCCAGATATTTCTGCTTGAATTCCTGATTCACAGCCGTCTCCTTTGGCTAGTCGTCTTTGTCAGGGATCGATGAAATGCCCAGGCGGATGACGAGATAAATGTGAATGCCGATCGTGGCCGCGATGATGGCGGGTAAGAACCAGATGTGCACCGAGAAGAAGCGCGCCAGCGTCACTGCGCTCAGGTCGGCGCCGCCGCGCAGCACGCGGGTGACCAGGGGACCGATGAGCGGCGCGGTGCCGGGAATCTCGGTGCCCACCGTCGTCGCCCAATAAGCGCGCTGGTTCCAGGGAAGCAGATAACCGGTGAAACCCATGCTCAGCGTCGCCAGGAACAGAACCACGCCGGTCAGCCAGGTCACTTCACGAGGGTACTTGTAGGCAGCCAAGTAGAAGGTGCGCAGCATGTGAATGGAAACCACGACGACCATCAGCGTGGCGCCCCAATGATGGATGCCGCGAATCAGCCAGCCAAAAGAGACGCCGTTCATGATGTACTGGATGCTATCGTAGGCGTGGTCGGGCGAGGGAACGTAATATACGGTAAGAAAGATACCGGTGACGCCCTGCATGACAAAAAGGAACAAGCTGGCGCTACCCAGGGTAAACCACCAGTTCACCTTGGGGACCTTGCGGTCCAGGACCACGTTGTAGATGCCGGTCAGCCCCAGGCGCTCGTCCAGCCAGGTGTACACTTTTTGCGCTGTGCTCATGCTTCCCTCAACAGTATCGACAGGTTTCCGTCCTCGATCTTGAACTCATACTTGTCCAATGGACGGGGCGGCGGACCGAAGGTCACCTCGCCTTGCGTGTCGAAGTGGCCGTCGTGGCAGGGGCAGATGTACTCCCCAGCCTCGGCTTGCCAGGTAACGCGGCAGCTCAGGTGGGTGCACAGGTTGGAGAAGGCCTCGATCTCCCCACCCTCCTTGCGGAAGACGTACACGCCATAACTGTTGACCGTCTTCTCCCAGCCGTTGACCTTGGTGCGGGTAAAGGTAAACAGGGTGGGCACGCCCACGGGGTAGTTATCGAGAGGGCCGAGGGGCACCCAGGCCTCTTTGCTCTGCGTTTTGAGCGCCGGGGAAATGATGTAACCGATAGCCGGTAAGCCGACCACGGCGCCGATCACCGTGCCCAGGAAGGCCGTCAGGATGGCGCCAAACTCGCGGCGGCTCAAGTGCGGCGATTTTGCCATGCATACCTCCTTTGGCAACGCCTCGGGTCAGATTCTCTCCGCTGGGGCCGGGCGTCGCGGATGCAATTCTAACAATAACTCTCCACAAACTCAAGCTTTCGCCCAATTTAACCACATCGCGCCAATATGCACAGTAAATTTCCGCATTTTCCTGGCGCATCTCAGACAGATGAAATCATTATCGATTACAATTAATATCAACGATCATTTCCCTGGAGCGACGCATACTACCTCTGACACACCCAGAACTGGCTCGCACCCGTTTCATCTTCCATCCCAAAACCAAGCTATTTCAGGTAACCACACAGGGAGGCAGACACGGCTATGAAAAATCAAGTGGGTTTGAAGGGCGTTAGATACCGAGGCGGCGGACCAATGTTAGCCTGGGTGCTGCATCGCATCGGTGGAGTGGCGATGGTGGTCCTGGTGGGCATGCACGCCCTGGCAAGCTTCTCCATGCAGCAGTTCGGCAGCGACCTGGGAACCGCCATCAACACCGTCTACGAATCGCCCTATTTTCAAGTCTTCGTCGTATTCTTCGTCCTGTTCCACGCCATAAACGGCCTGCGCATCATCGTCCTGGACGTCTGGCCGAAGCTGCTCGAGTACCAGCGCGAGATCACCTGGCTGCAGTGGCTGATCTTCGTGCCCATCTATGGGCTGACCGTCTTCATCCTGATCCAACGTACCCTGTCCGGCGAGTGAAGAGTCCGAAGGAGAAGCGCACATGCACACACGTGGAATACCCCAACCGGGATGGAGTTTCGAGTACATCATGTGGATCTTCACGCGCATCTCAGGGATCGCCATGCTGATCCTGGGAGGGCTCGGCCTGGCCGGCGCTCTGCTCATGGGGGCGCGCACACAGATGGACATGCCCACCCTGGTGCGCTGGACCTTCTTCCCCAACCCCAACCACGTGATCAACAGCAACATACCCGACGTGGCTCAGGGCTGGGCGAGCGCCTTCTGGCAAATCATGCAGATGCTGCTGGCGGCTTTCGGCATCTCCCACGGCTTCAATGGCGTCCGCGTGATCATCGAGGATTACATCGGCAACACTTTCTGGCGACCGCTGATGCGTGGAGCGATCTTCCTGCTCTGGCTGTTCTTCATGATCGTCGCCGTATATGTGATACTGGCGTCCTAACTGCCAGGGCAAGCAGGAGGAAAGGCGAGCTATGAACACACACCAATTCGACGTCATCGTGGTGGGAGCGGGTGGAGCCGGGTTGATGGCTGCCCTGCACGCCTCGAAGAAAGCCACCACGGCAGTGATCAGCAAGCTCTATCCCACCCGTTCGCACACCGGCACCGCCCAGGGGGGGGTCGGAGCTGCCCTGGGCAACCTGGAGGAAGACCACCCCGATTGGCACACCTTTGACACGGTCAAGGGCAGCGATTACCTGGGCGACCAGGACGCCATCGAGTTCATGTGCAACGAGGCCGTGCCCGCCATCTACGAGCTGGAGCACATGGGCCTGCCCTTCTCGCGCACGCCGGATGGGCGCATCGCCCAGCGACCCTTCGGAGGGCACACCAACAACCTGACCGGTAAACCGGTGCACCGTTCCTGCTACGCCGCCGACCGCACCGGGCACATGATCCTGCAGACCCTCTACCAGCAGTGCATCAAGAACAACGTGACCTTCTTCGACGAGTACCAGGTGCTGGACTTGATCCTGGTAAACGGCGTTGCGGCCGGAGTGGTGGCGATCAAGCTAGCTACCAGCGAGATTCACACCTTCCACGCCAACGCGGTCATCATCGCCACCGGCGGGCACGGGCGCATCTGGAAGATCACCTCGAACGCTTACTCGCTCAGCGGGGACGGCATCGCCATAACCTTGCGGCGCGGCATCCCCGCCCAGGATATGGAATTCTTCCAGTTTCACCCGACTGGCATCTACAAGCTGGGCATCCTGATCACCGAGGGCGTGCGCGGCGAGGGCGGCATTCTGGTCAATGGGAAAGGCGAGCGCTTCATGGAACGCTACGCGCCGCGGGTGAAAGACCTGGCCTCGCGAGACGTCGTCAGCCGCTCGATGTACCTGGAGATCCGCGCCGGAAATGGGATCAACGGCCAGGATTACCTTTACCTGGACGTGCGTCCCGAGACGGTGAACAAATTCTCTACCCAGGACGGGCGCACCCGGCCGGATGGCAGCCTCTACCAGGTGACCGCCGAGGAGCTGCTGGGCAAGCTTCCCGACATCGTCGATTTCTGCCGCACCTACCTGGGGGTGGACCCGATGGACCAGCCCATCCCCGTGCAGCCCACCGCCCACTACGCCATGGGCGGCATCCCCACCAACATCCGTGGCGAGGTAATCGTCAACGAGAAGAACCACGTCCTGCCCGGTTTGTACGCCGCCGGGGAAGCGGCCTGCGTGTCCGTCCACGGCGCCAACCGCCTGGGCACGAACTCGCTGCTGGATCTGATCGTCTTCGGAAAACACGCCGGGATCAACGCCTCCGAGTACGCCTGCGCCAGCGCGTTCCAACACTTGCCTGGGGACGCCGCGGATTTCGCCCACGAGCAAATCGAGCGCCTGCGCAACTGTCAGGGCGGTGAACGCATCGCCGACATCACCCAGGAGCTGCGCAGCGTAATGATGGACCACGTGGGCGTGTTCCGCACCAGGGCAGGCATGAGCGCAGCCCTGCAGAAGATCACCGAGCTCAAAGAGCGCTACCAGCACGTCAGCATCGATGACTGCGGCAAAGTCTTCAATACCAACCTGTTGAACGCCTGGGAGGTGGGTAACTTGCTCGACCTGGCCCACGTGACCACCGCCTCGGCGCTGGCGCGCGCAGAGAGCCGCGGTGCCCACTCCCGCGAGGATTTCCCCAAGCGCGACGACAAGCGATGGCTGAAACACACGCTGGCCTGGAGCGAGAATGGAAAGGTGAAGCTACGCTACAAGTCGGTGGTGATTACCCGCTTCCCACCGAAGGAACGCACTTACTAGCCGAAAGCGAGGTTCCCATGCAGGTAACGTTATCCATCTTGCGCTATAACCCTGAAAAGGATAAGAAACCGCATTTCGAAAAATATCGCCTGGAAGCGGAGCCTACCGACCGCGTCCTCGACCTGCTGGAGATGGTGAAGGGCTACCACGACGGCAGCCTGTCCTACCGGCGTTCCTGCGCCCACGGCATCTGCGGCTCGGACGCCATGCGCATCAACGGGTGCAATCGGCTGGCCTGCAAAGTGCTGGTCAAGGACTTGAAGACCTCCAGGATCACCGTGGAGCCCCTGCTGGGCTTGCGGGTGATCAAAGACCTCATCGTGGATATGGAGCCGTTCTTTGCGCACTACGAATCGGTGATGCCTTTCCTGGTCAACAATGAACCGCCTCCGATCAAGGAGCGCCTGCAGAGCCCGGAAGAGCGTGAGCGCTACGACGATACCACCAAGTGCATCCTGTGCGCGGCGTGCACCACCTCCTGCCCCTCGTTCTGGGCTAACGGCCAGTACGTCGGTCCGGCAGCCATCGTCAACGCCCACCGCTTCATCTTCGACAGCCGCGACCGCGCCGCTGGCGAGCGTCTGCGCATCCTGAGCGGGCAGTTCGGCGTGTATCGCTGCCA
>JAQUAE010000079.1 GCA_028687395.1 Anaerolineales bacterium
CCTTGAAACCCCACACGTCGTTGATCAGGTTGGCGCCGACCTGCAAGGCGACATCCGCCACCGCAGCCCGGTAAGTATCCACCGAGACCAGTATGTCTATTTCGGCTTTTATGGCGCGGATCACCGGCAGCACGCGGCGTAGCTCCTCGGCCGCGTCCAACGGCAGGGCACCCGGGCGGGTGCTCTCGCCGCCCACGTCGAGGATATCTGCGCCCCCGGCCACCTGGTGGCGCGCCTGGTCCAGGATGGCTTCCATCCGCTCTGTGGTGAGCTCCAGGGGGGCGCCGGGGTCTTGCGGCGTTCCGGCGGGAGCCAGTAACCCGTCGCCGGAGAAGCTGTCTGGGGTGATGTTCAGGATGCCCATCAGGTAAGTGCGCTTGCCCCATTCGAAGGTGAACTGGTTCACGCGCAACGCGGTCGATTTGAGAGTGCTCATTGGGAAAATTACCTGCCTGCGCCGCGGCGAAAAGAGAGGCTGTTGGTGGCTTACACCAGCAAGGTCAGCGGGCGGTTGAGCCAGGCTTCCGCTTCCACCAAGTCGGTGAAAATCCCGACCTCCAGGTTTCCGGGGGGCGTGAGGGCGTCGATCTCCTCGATCGCCTGGCGCACTGCCTCGTTGGCGACTACCACGGCCAGGCGGATGTTGCGCACCGACGGGTCGTTGCCCAGCTCCACGGCGTACTGCACCGCCTCGGCCGGCACCTGTGCGATCTGGCGCAGGTCGTACAGGTTGCGCGTCAGCCGGTCGGATTCCAGCAGGTGCTCGAGGGAGAACTCCCGCCAGTGCTTGAGCGTGGCTTCGCTCAGGTCGGTGAAGACGTAGTGCATCCCCCCATCCGGACGGCGGTGGACAGTGTAGCCTATGTTTGGTCCCGGCTTCCACTTCAAGGGTTTCACTTCAGCTTCGGATGCCATCGTATCGCCTCCTGAATGCAATTGGGTGCCAGCTACCAGGTTGGGGAACACCTGGCGGGGATTAATACTACCATGGAACGCAGGGCGAGGCGGGCTATTTTGCTCCCGGCGCCTCTTGCAGAACGTACAAGGCGTCCAGGGTGACGAAGGTGTTGGCGCGCGCCTCGCCTGGTAGGTTGAAACGTTTCCAGTCGACCAGCGAGCGCCCGCTGCGCACCTTCTCGCTTACCCGGTAATAGCTGCCCTCCATGGGGTAGCCGCCCGAGGGGAGCTGCTTGGAGCGCAGCAGCACCAGAGCCGCCTGGCAGCGCTTGTCCTCGATGAAGCCGGCCTCCGCCATCACCTTCAGCCCGAAGAGGATGTCGTAATGCCAGTAACAGGGGTAATGCAGGTTGAGGAAGTCGTCCTGGATGACCGACCCGTCTCGCTGGCGCTTGAACAACTCACGCTTCAGGAAGATTTGCGCGGCTGCCTCGCAGGCTTTCCAAAAGACCGGATCGCCCGATTGGCGGGCGTAAAGAGCCAGGGCGCGCAGCGGGATCAGGCTTTCCATGAAGGAGGCGTGGTGGGCTTCCGGTTTTTTATCGCAATTCCACCCCCCGTCCGGCCACTGCCATTTCAGCAAGCGCGCTGCCAGTTCTTCGGCCCGGTCGTCGGCCAGTCCCAGCTTCAGCGCCGCGAAGAGGGCGTTGCCTTCCTGCGAAGCGCAACGCCGCGCCCGCCCCTGGAGGATGGCTACGCTCTTCAGGTGATGTGGGGAGAGCAGCCAGGCGTACACTTGCTCCAGTAGCGGCTTCAGGCGCTCATCCCCAGGGGGATAGTCCAGATCGGCCAGGCAGGCGAGCACCCAGTGGGCGCCGCGCCACTTGGCGTAGGGATGTAGGGGGATGCGACCGTCAGCGTCCACCTCGCTCAGCAAGCTCTGCGCCAGAGGGGAGGCGCGCCCCGTGACCAGGCTGGAGGCGGGGCTGGCTTCCTGCCCCGTCAGCCTGGCCTGCGCCTTCAACCGAATGAGCGCTTCCGGGTGGTTGACCAGTCGTCGCAGGATGTCCATAGGGGTATGCCTTCTAAATATTTATGCCTCGGCGTACAGGGTCACCCCGTTTATGTCCAGCCCGGACAGTAATTCCTGCGAGGTGACTCCCAGCACGGGATGGCGCAGGTTGGGGGCGATCTCGGCCAGAGGCACGCAGACGAACGCCCGTTGCGCCATGTACGGGTGGGGGATGGTCAGCGATTCCGACTGCAAAACAAGCTGGTCGTAGTACAGGATGTCGATGTCGATCAACCGGGGGCCATAGCGGAAGGATTTTTGCCGGCCGAGCTGGTTTTCGGTGCGCTTCAGGTAGGCTAGCAGCGACTGCGGCAAGCGCCGGGTGCGGCCGCGCAGCACCTGGTTCAGGAACGCGGACTGCTCGGTGTACCCCCAGGGAGGCGTTTCATAGATCGATGAGCACGCCTCCACCACCACCGCCGGCGGCAGGGCATCTCGCGCGGCGCGCAGGTTGGCGACGCGATCGCCCAGGTTGGTGCCCAGCGCCAGGTAGACGATGTGCATCTCAGACTCGTTCGAGGATGGTGGCAGTGGCCATGCCGTGCCCGATGCACATGGTCTGCAGGCCGTAACGCCCGCCGTTGCGCTGCAGCTCGTGCACCAGCTTGGTCATCAGGATGGCGCCGGTAGCCCCCAACGGGTGACCGAGGGCAATTGCGCCCCCATTGGGATTGACGTGCGACATGTCTGCGCCCACCTCTTGAGCCCAGGCCAGCACGACCGAGGCGAAGGCTTCGTTGATTTCGATGGTCGCCATCTCCTCCAGGCCCAGGCCGGCGCGTTTCAAGACCTGGCGGGTGGCAGGAATTGGCCCATCCAGCATCAGCACCGGGTCAGAGCCCACCACCACGCGGGCGACCAGGCGGGCGATGGGCGTCAGGTTGTGGCGGCCGACCGCTTTCGGCGAGGCCAGCACGACCGCGGCGGCGCCGTCGCTGATCTGGCTGGCGTTTCCGGCGGTGATCCGGCCGTCTTCCTTGAAGGCGGGTTTCAATGCCGCCATCTTCTCCCGGTCCGGCGGCATGCGCACGCCTTCGTCCTGGGAGACCACGCTTCCATCCGGACGAGTGATGGGCAGCACCTGGCTGGTGAAATGGCCACTTTGAATCGCCTGCATGGCGCGCAGGTGGCTCTGGTAGCTGTAGTCATCCAGCGCCTGACGGTCGAGCTCCCATTTCTCGGCCATCATTTCGGCGCTAATACCCTGGTGGACCAGCTCGTAGGGGAAATCCTGCGGCCAACTCGCGGGGTAATCGCTGCCCAATGGTTGGTGCGACATCATCTCGATGCCGCCGGCCACGGCGAGATCCATATCTCCGGCGAGGATGGCCTGGGCGGCAAAGTGAATGGCCTGCTGCCCCGAACCGCACATGCGATTCAAGGTGACTGCGGGGATCGTGTAGGGAAAGCCGGCTTTCAACACCGCCAGCCTGGCCAGATTGGCGCCCTGGTCGCCAATGGGGGTGACGCAACCCAGGATGACGTCCTCCACCACTTCCGGCTCCAGGCCAGCCCGCCGCACGGCCTCGCGCAGTACAACCGCCGCCAGGTCCACCGGCGCCAGCGGCGCCAGCACCCCCGTTGCCTTTCCCACCCCAACCGGCGTCCGCACTGCGGACAGGAGAAACACTTCGCTCATGTTGCCCTCCTCCTTTGCAACCGCGCACTCCTCCGTGATATAGCGAATCATGCCATTACAGCAAAGGATACCACGGTGCAGGCCACGGGCGCAACGTTTGCCAGGCGGAAGTCGCGGCTGGAGCCACTCTGGTTGCCAAATGGCAGCGAAGCGGCTAAAATTAGCGCCGGATTGCCAACATGAGGCAGCCCATGTGGTTATGCTTACCTTCGGAGACGCGCATGGTTCAAGCTCGGTATACCTTTCCCCGTGGTTTCCTGTGGGGCACAGCGACCTCCTCGCACCAGGTGGAGGGCAATAACACCAACAATAACTGGTGGGCCTGGGAACAGGAGCCCGGTCGCATCCTGCACGGGCATACCTCCAGGTTAGCTTGTGATTGGTGGGGCGGGCGCTGGCGGGAGGACCTCGACCGCGCCGCCGAGACGCACCAGAACGCCCATCGCCTGTCCATCGAGTGGAGCCGCATCCAGCCCACCCCCGATCGCTGGGACGAGGACGCGCTTGACCGTTACCGTGAGATCCTGCGCGGCGTGCAGCAGCGCAACATGACCCCCATGGTCACTCTGCACCACTTCACCGACCCCCTGTGGCTGGCGGAAATGGGGGGTTGGGAGAACCCCGCCGCGCCGGATTATTTCAGCCATTATGTCACCAAGGCCGTCGAGGCGTTGCAGGGGTACGCCAACCTGTGGATTACGATCAACGAACCGGGCGTCCTACTCTCGGAGGGGTACCTGAGGGCAAATTTTCCCCCGGCGAAGAAGGATATCAACGCCGCCTTCCGGGTGGCAATGAATTTACTGCGCGCCCATGTCAGCGCTTACCACGCCATTCATCAGGTGCAACCCACTGCACGGGCGGGGCTCTCGCACCACGTACGCCTGTTCCATCCCAAGAAACGCTGGTTCCCGCTGGACAGGTTGGCCGCCAGGATGTTCGCTGCCGGCCTCAACGAGACCTTCCCTCACGCCCTGGCTAGTGGAGACCTGCGCCTGGTGCACAAACGCGCCCGTTTCGCCGAGGCCAAAGGCACCCAGGATTTCTTCGGAGTCAACTATTACACCACCGCAGAGATTGCCTTTAATCTATTCAAGCCTGGAGACCTGTTCGGAGAGCACTCCTTTCCGCCTGGCGCCGAGCTGAGCGACACGGGCTTCCTGGCGAATGTCCCGGAGGGCATGTTCGAAACGCTGAGATGGGCGCGGCGCTTCGGATTGCCGATCATCGTCACCGAGAATGGGGTGGAGGACGCCGGCGACGCCCTGCGCCGGCGCTACTTGCTGCAGCACCTGCACCAGCTCTGGCGGGCGGTGAACTTCAATTACCCCATCAAGGGCTACTTTCACTGGACCCTGGTGGACAACTTCGAGTGGGAGCGGGGCTGGACGCAACGTTTCGGCCTCTGGTCGCTGGACGTGGACAGCCAGGCGCGCACCCGCCGCCCTAGCGCCGACCTCTACGCCTCTATCTGCCGGGAGAACGCCATCGACAGCGAGGCGGCGGCGCGCTACGCCCCGGAGATTATGGACAGCATGTTTCCGGAAGAGTAGCTTTCCCAGACCAGGCATGAACCCTCAGGATTGGTTGCACCCTGCTCACCTTGCGGTCCTGGTTTGCCGCCCGGCCTTGCCCATGGATAGCGCCGACGTTTTGGCGTTCGCCCGTGGCATCTGGGAGGGTAGCGATTACCTGCCGGAGGTCTGGGAGGAGTGGCTGGCTGACCCTGAAGGGTTGTTGGCTGTCGCCGAGTATGGCGGGCGCGCCGTCGGTTGCGGCAAGCTGACCCGCCTGAGCCAGGATGACTGGTGGCTGGAGGGTCTGCGCGTCGATCCGGATTTCCAGGGCCGCGGCATTGCCTCACACATGCATGCTTACCTGCACCAGCGCTGGCAAACCCTGAGGCAGGGAGTGTTGCGGTTGGCGACGAGCTCGCGCAATGAGATCGTGCACCACCTGTGTGAGCGCGATGGTTTTGAGCGCATCGGGGAATACCAGGTTTACGCCGCGGCGCCCTTGAGCGGCGCGGGCGATGCGGCTGAAGCCGGTTTTCAGGCGCTGGAGCCTGACGACTTGCCAGAAGCGGTGGCATTCGCTCTGCGCAGCGGTTCGATCCGCCTGGCTTATGGCCTGGTCGATTTGGGCTGGCGGTGGGCGCCTGCCTCGGCTGATCACCTGGAGCATCTGCTGCGCGGCAGCACGGCTTACTGGTGGGGGGATAGGCAGGGGCTGCTGGCGCTGGATGATGAACGCGACGATGCCGGAGTTCGCATCCCCGCCCTGCGCCTGGTGGCTTGTGAGCCACCCGCTTTGGTCGACTGTCTGTTGGATTACCGCCGCCTGGCAGCCGCCCTGGGGTATGCCAAATGCGGCTGGCTCGCCCCGCGGCATGCTGAGGTTGCCCCTGCCCTGCAGGCGGCTGGGATGGCGCCGGACTGGGAATCCTCGCTGTTTATTTACGAGAAACGCCCCAACAGCCCTGTGGTATAATCCCCGCGCCAGCGGGTAGAAAACCGCCTGGCGAGCATGGGAGAGGTAGCGTAGTCTGGCCTAACGCGCGCGCCTGGAGAGCGCGTGAGCCGAAAGGCTCCGCGGGTTCGAATCCCGCCCTCTCCGCTGAAAGTTCAGCGCCTCTTCGCAATGCTGAGCGGAGGTTGTGATTATTGGCCGGGGTAGCCCCTGTGCGTGGGCGCCCCGGCTCGTGTTCGTTTACTCGAGGACGATGCGCATCCCTGCCGTCATCAAGGCGCGCAGCGCCAGAACCGCCATCACCAGTATGGCTATGCCGGTGATGACCATTTCCCGGCGCTCGGAGCTGCCTTTGGTGTAAACGTAAGCCGTGGGCACGATCAGGGCGCTCAACGCGCCGTATAAGACGTGCACCTGCCTGGCCAGTTCCAGCCCGCTGAAGAAGTATAGCACCACGCCCAAGGCGCCCTGTAGTATCGCCAGCCCGCCGGCGATGATCATCGCCCCGCGAAAACTGCTATCCATCCCTTGTTTACGGATGATGCGCCATAGCGCCCACAAGGTCAGGATGGCGGTGTAGTACATAACCGTGTTGCCTAATAGGGAATGAATGGCGAAGACGATGGACATTTTCCTCTCCTGTCCGCAGGGATGCTTCTAGGATGCTTCATGATACCATAACCGCTTTTCCACCGCCTGGGCTCCTTTAAATAACCAGTTCCAGCCTCTAGGCAGGGTGATGAATCGATCACCCCTTTGTGTGAGCTTAAATCACACCAATTGGATTTTGGAGCGTATGGAAAAAAAGGGGGGATTTGGTAGACTCTCATGGATATATCTATATATTAGAAGTTACGCAGTTGAGCGTGAAAGTGGGGGTGTTTGGGCGGGCGAAGCCCGCCCAAACACCCCTCCTCCCCCTAACTGCGTAAGTCCTATATATAATTATTATCCATATAGTCGTATTATCATTGAATGATTGCTTGGCTTGCTTTGCAACGCACGGCCCTGGAGGTGGCACATGCCTGAACAATCAGCCGGGATAGTCCTGGAGAGGAAGCCGGTCAACCGGCGGGAATTCTTAAACTTCGCCTGGTTGGCGTCCTTGGGGCTCCTGACGGTAAATCTGGGAGGTGTGGTGTACCTGTTCTCCATGCCGCGCTTCAAAGAGGGTGAGTTTGGCGGCTTGGTCACGGTGGGCAAGGTAGCCGAGCTGCCTCCCGCCGGGTCACCTCCGGTCAATTACCCCAAGGTGAAGTTCTGGCTCTCGAATACCACTGAGGGGGTGGCGGCGTTGTACAAGGTATGCACCCACCTGGGCTGCCTGTACAACTGGAGCGAGCAGGAGAACAAGTTCATCTGCCCCTGCCACGGTTCCCAATTTGAGCCTGACGGCACGTACATCCAGGG
>JAQUAE010000080.1 GCA_028687395.1 Anaerolineales bacterium
ATCTTATCCGCGGGCATAGTTTCGAAATACGTCGTCCAGTCCAGGAAGGTCATCGCGTTCCAATAGCCGCCATCGCGCGAGATCGCCTTATCCAGCACCTTGGCCGGGAAGGACGGCGTGCCCTTGAACAGCATGTGCTCCACCCAATGGGAGATGCCCGTGGTGCCCCGCCGCTCGTCGCGCGACCCCACCCGGTACCAGATCCACTGGCTGACGATCGGCGCAGTGTGAATCTCCTCCAGTAATACCAGCAATCCATTGCTTAACTTGAGCTTCGTTACAGAAGTCTGCATATTCTCTCCAACCTGGAATCCGTTAATGACACCGGCTAATATTATCATCAAATGTCCCCTTTCCGGTCGAATCCAGCTCCCTTTTCACCCCCAAACTGGTGAAATTTGTCCTCCCCGTTTTGTGAACATGCGTACTTGTTGAATTAATTCACGCAGAATATAATGGGCGTGCTAAGGCAAGGAAGCCTGTCATCTCAGCACGCTTGCGATCCTTTGCACGTGGGGTGAGGCGCCTTCAAAACCCAAGGAGGAAGCAGTGGAATTCGGAAACGACAGCAAGCATGTTGTCGCGGTGATTGGGGCGGGCCCCGCGGGCCTCTTCGCGGCCAGGCAACTGGCTTCGTCTGGGGCCGCTGTGGTGATTTTCAACCGCGACATCAAACCCGGCGGCCTTGCAGAGTACGGCATCTATCCCGCCAAGGTCAGGATGAAGGAAGGGCTGCGCAAGCAGTTCCGCCAGATTCTGGAAATGCCGGGCATCCGCTATTACGGCAACGTCAAGATCGGCCGCTCCGGCGACCTCACCCTCGACGATGTGCGCGGCCTGGGTTTTCAAGCCGTGCTCGTCACCGTCGGCGCACAGGGCACCAAGTGGTTGGGATTGCCCGGGGAGGACACCCCCCTCGGCGTCTACCACGCCAAAGACCTGGTCTACAACTATAACAAACTACCCCCCTTCACCCAGAAGGAATTTCACTTCGGCAACCGCATCGCCCTGGTGGGTGTGGGTAATGTCATGACCGACATCGCCCGCTACTGCATTCGTGAGCTCAAGGTGGATGAGGTGATCGCCGTCGCCCGGCGCGGCCCGGCGGAGGTCAAGTTCGACAAGAAGGAGATGGAGTACATCGTCGCCAACCTGGACCAGGATGCTCTGAACGAGGAAATCGCCCGCGTCGCCCCGATCATGACCGCCATCGGTCAGGACCCCCAGGCTGCCCGCGACTACATCCTCTCCGCCCTGCCCAAGGCGGTGGAGCCGGTCTCCGCCACCCGCTTCAAGTTCGACTTCCTGGCCTCCCCCACCCGCATCCTGGGGGATGAGAATGGGCAGGTACGCGGCCTGGAAGTGATGGACACCACCCTGGTGCTCGATGGTGGCGATACGCGCGCCAAGTCCCTGGGCACCTCCCACACCCTGGACGCGGACACCGTCATCTTCTGCATCGGCGACAAAGTCGACGAGGAATTCGGCCTCCCCGTGCAGTGGAACGAGTACGTCAAGAACCCCGACCCTCTCTTCCCGGTGGACAACCTCTCCTACGAGGCATACGACCCGGAGAAGGGACAGCCCATCCCCGGCGTCTTCGTCGCCGGCTGGTCGCGCGAAGCCAGCAGCGGGCTGGTAGGCATAGCCCGCAAGGACGGCGAGCGTGGCGCCGCCGCCGCCCTCCAGTATCTGCAGGGCATCCCCCCCATCGACGACCCTGCCTCCCTCCTCGCCCGTGTGCAGGCGCGCCTGGACAAGATCGACAAGCCCCTGATCACCAAGGACTACCTCCCCGCCCTGGAGCAGGCTGAGCTGGCTGAGGCTGCTCGCCTCGGCCTGGAGGACTTCAAATTCAGCACTAACGAAGAGATGTTGAAGATTATGGAGCTGGCTTGAGGGAGGCGCTTCCGGCTAACCAGCGGGTTTCTGCCTGAGCAGAAACCCGTTTTTCATTCCTGGCGGGGATGGTAGGGGATGAGCAGGATAAAGCCTATCATGATGACCACCTCGGCGATGATCACCCCGATGGCCTGCACCGGTCCAAAGTAGGGCACGTTGGGGAAGGGATGGCGCCCGAAGCCGAACATGTCGGCCATGCCGGAAGCCACCGCGATGACGTAGCCCGTGCTCACCAGGCGGAAGCCAATGTCTGCCGCAATCGTCTTTTCCTGCCCGTTCCACAAGGCGATCAGGCTGGTGTATCCCCCTAGGCAGATCATCGCCAGCCCGATCAGCATCACCGCGATTTGCACGAAACCCACCACCGGGCTGCGGTCCAGCCCAAACATGCCCGGGTTGACTCCCATCAGAAATAAGACCAGCCCCAGGATGAGAATGATCAAGCCAAATCGGATGCGCGGAAATCCATTCCGCTGAGGGGCGCTTTCTTCGCTCATACGCTTTCCGGTAAGCTCCGCTCCAGGAGTGAGATCCAGTTCTTTGCCATGATCGCCGCGACGTCTTCCCGGGCGTACCCCCGCGCTTCCAGGAGTTGCGCCAGGCGCTGCAGGTCGGCGATGGTATCCACCTCCGTCGGCGTCGATTGTACCCCAAAGCCGCCGTCGTAATCGCTCCCCAACCCGGCGTGCCGGGCGTCTCCCGCCATCTGACACACGTGGTCGATTTGCGCCACGACGTCCATCAAGGTGACCGCTGCTTTGCTATCACCCTCCTTCCAGCCCGCCTTCAGGAAGGTGTTCAACAGCACCACCCCCACCACGCCGTCGCGCGCGAGCAAGCCTTGCAGGACGCGGTCCGAGAGGTGGCGGTGAAAGTCGTCGCTCTTCAGCACCGCCCGGGCGTTGGCGTGCGTGGCGACGGTCGGTCCGGGGTAGACGTCCAGCGCCTGCAAGACCGCCTGCTCGTCCATGTGACTGACGTCCAGGATGAAGCCCAGCTCGGCCATGGCCTCCAGCAGGGCAAAGCCCTCCGCCGTGAGCGGGCCGGGTTCAGCCGTCCCGCCGCAGAAGCGCGTCGCCCGCCAGGCCGGGCCGATCAGGCGCACGCCCAGGCGCCACCAATCCTCTAGCTCGCCCACCCCCAGCACGCCCTCCGCCCCTTCCATCAACAATACCAGGCCCACCGGGTGCTCGTCCTCGGGCGCTTGCTCCCACGGTTCCAGAACCTGCCGCAGCCCGGCCCGATCGCTGACCAGCCGGAAGCGCTCCGGGTGGTCATCGGCCAGCCGGTAGTAGGTTTCCAACTGGGCGCGGTACAACCGGTTGGCTTGCCCCGCGTCGCGGTAGCACTGCGTGTCCCATTCGCCCATGCTCGCCCTCGCCGGCGCGGCGAACAGGGTGGCGAACACCAGCGCCACCCGCCCGCGCTGGTAATCCGGCCAGCCCAGCAGTGTCGCGCCGTTGCGCCGCGGTGCCTCCCTGCCCTGCTCTCGGCGGCGCGTCTCCTCAGCGGAGAGGGTGTAATCCCGCCCGAAGGTGAGTATATTCCAGGCCAGGTCTTCGTGCGCGTCTACGATAATGGGTTGCATTCCAATAAACACCTCTGTGCAATTTGGCGGTCCACCTTGCCCATCGGGTAACCGCCCAGTTCCTCCGGCAGGCACCAGCGCATGGCTTGCGCCTCCAGCGGAAGCGGCGGCGTTCCGTTCGAAAGCTCACAGGCGAAGGCATGCACCGTCACTCGAAAGTGGGTATAGGCGTGGCGGTAGACGCCGAAAGGCGCCCCGATGCGCACGCCCACCCCCAGCTCTTCCATCAGCTCGCGTTGCAAGCAGCCTGCCAGGTCCTCCCCCTCTTGCTGCTTGCCGCCCGGGAACTCCCACATCCCGCCCAGCAGCTTATCCGCCGGGCGCTGGGTGATCAGCACCCGCCCCTCGCGCCGGATGACCGCCGCCGCCACCTGGTAGTGCGGTGTGGGCGCCTTGCCTCGCCTCACCGGGCGCCCTTCTTGCACGCCCAGGCGGCGCGCCTGGCAAAATTCCGCCAGTGGGCACAGCCCGCAGGCTGGTGCCCGTTGGGTGCACACCATCGCTCCCAGGTCCATCAGCGCCTGGTTGAAGGCGCCTGCCTGGCTCTTAGGCAGGTGCGCCTCGGCCAGCTCCCAGAGGCGCCGCTCACCTGCCGGCGTATTCAGCGGCTCTTCCAGGTTGAACACTCGCGCCAGCACCCGGCGCTGGTTGCCATCCACTGCGGCGGCGTCCTTGCCGAATGCGATCGAGGCGATCGCCCCGGCCGTGTAGCGCCCAACTCCAGGCAGCCGGGCCAGGCGCTCGACCTCCTCCGGGATGCGCCCGCCGTGTTCGCACATCACCACCTGGGCCGCCTGGTGCAGCTTGCGCGCCCGCCCGTAATACCCAAGCCCCTCCCAGGCAGCCAGCACCTCCTGTTGGGAAGCCTCCGCCAACGCGCGCAGGGTCGGGAAGCGCTCCATCCAGCGCTGGTAGTAAGGCTTGACCGTCTCCACCTGGGTTTGCTGCAGCATGACCTCCGCCACCCATACCTTGTAGGGATCGTTTTCGCCGCGCCAGGGGAGTTGCCGGGCGTGCGCAGCGTACCATGCGAGCAGTGGGGCTGCAAGTGGCAAAGTCATCGTCGATCAGCTCTGCTTGTGGATGGAACTACCCCAGCCGGCGCCGTCTACATCTGGAAGCCGGGGCGCGCGTTAACAATCTTATATTTGAATTCCTCGACGTAATCGAGCAACTGGCGCGTCAGGCTTTCCCACTCGGAGGATTCCAGGACGCGCTGCACGCTGGCTACTGTGGCGCCTTGAACGGAAGCCATGATTTGAGGGTGGTCGCCGTACATGGTGAACCAGGCGTCGCTCGGCTCCAGGCCGAGCTTCTGCACGCCGGGGAGAAATTCACGCACGACGAACTCGAAGTACTCCTGCTCCCGCCCGGGGAGGATGTCCCAGGTCATCAGTAGTTTCACAGCCATGTGGGTGACTCCATTATGAACGCTGGTATTTGAGCAAAACCACCCGCGTTTCCTCAGGAATCGAGCTGGAAGTGACTTTCAGGGAATCGAGCTTTTCTTCGCTCGCCAGGCCCATCTCTTTGATAAAGCGGTCCGGCGAAGCCAGCTTGAGCAGGGTGTCCGCAGTCTGGTAGTGCATGGGGATCACAATTCCCGGCTCGAGCAGGCTGACCACCTCGGCTGCCTTGGCGGCGTTCAACCCTCCTCCGCCGCCCACCGGCACCAGGGCGACGTCCACCGTCCCCAGCGCCTCGATCTCGGTCTGGCTGGGCACCCGGCGCAGGTCGCCCAGGTGGGCTACCGTGACGCCGTTATAGTCGATCACGTACAGCGTGTTGCGCGGCTCATCCGTCACCCGCTTGCCGTAACCGTTGGTCTGCACACCGGTGATGAACACCCCGCCGATCTCGTATTCGCCCGGTCCGGTCAGCGTGTGCGACTTGCCCTTCACCGCCGTGACGTAGCTGTGTCCCGGCGCCTCGTGGCTGACCGTGACGATGTCCGCTTTTAACTTTAAGGGTTCGTAACCCACCACCTGGTAGTCGTAGGGATCGGTGACCACCGAGGCCATCCCCCGTTCCGATAGGCGAAAGCACGAATGCCCGTACCAAACAATCTCCATGCACAAACCTCCGCTGAAACCGATTATACTTCATAGCGCCGCGCATGTCCCCGCAGAACGTCCTCCCCGCCCTCCAGCCGCGCCTGACCCGGGGCGCGAGTTGCTTGCCCCTCGGCGAGGCCTCCTGGCGCCTGGCGATTCCCGCCGGCCCCGCCGGGCGCTACCGCCTGGCGCAGCTCGACGACTACCGCCGCCTGGCGCGCAACAGCTTCCCCTGGAATCCGCCCCTCAGCCTCAGCCTGCGCGCCCGCGCCTCCACCCCCAACTTACCCGGCACCTGGGGCTTCGGCCTGTGGAACGACCCCTTCGCCTTCCCCCTCGGGCTGGGCGGCGGCGCGCGCGGCCTGCCTTGCTTGCCCAACGCCGCCTGGTTCTTCTTCGCCTCTCCGCAGAACTACCTCTCCCTGCGCGACGACCTGCCTGCCAGCGGGAACCTGGCCGCCGTATTCAGCGCCCCGCGCCTGCCCTCCGTGCTGCTCGCTCCGGCGCTGCTCGCCGCCCCGCTGCTGTTCATGCGCCCGCTGGCGCGGCTGGCGCGGCGCCTGGCCCGCCGGCTGGTCCCCCAGCAGGCAGCCGCCCTCGAGCTGGACGCCAGCCAGCCGCACGAGTACGCCCTGCGCTGGGAGACCGGACGGGTGACCTTCAGCCTGAATGGGCGCCGCGTGCTGGCGAGCCCCCTCTCGCCCGCCGCGCCCCTCGGCCTGGTGCTCTGGGTGGATAACCAGTACGCCGCCTTCCGCCCGGGTGGCCGCCTGGCCTACGGCTTCCTGCCCAACCCGCAGCCCGCCTGGATCGAGCTCACTGGGCTGAAGCTATCGGTCGGGTAGGTTTGCTTGACAAGTGCTTTGCTCTTGCGATAAAATAGTGGGGCTTTACAGGGGAATGCTGGTAACCTACAGGCCGAGATAGCTCAGTTGGTAGAGCACGTGACTGAAAATCACGGTGTCGCCAGTTCAATTCTGGCTCTCGGCACTCTCGGCCTGAAAATTAGGCCGAATTTGCGGGCGTGGTTCAGTTGGTAGAACGTCTCCTTGCCAAGGAGAAGGTCGTGGGTTCGAGTCCCATCGCCCGCTCTCAATTGGATTGCTGATTGATGATTGCGTGAGTAATCACCGGTCAGCAATTCTTTGTCCGGCGACGTGGCCAAGTGGTAAGGCAAGGGTCTGCAAAACCCTGATCACGGGTTCAAATCCCGTCGTCGCCTCTCGTGCAGGTCAAAAAAGCGAGCCGGGCGGCTCGCTTTCGTTTCATAGCGCCAGCCAGGTGCCCAGCCCAAGCTGGCGGGCGCGGCGGTAGACCTCGGGCGCCACGGCCATGTCGTCCAACGCCAGGCCGAGGTTCACCGCCATGGTGCGCTCATCCTTGCGCTCCCGCCCGGGCTTGCGCCCGGCGACGATCTCCCCCAGGTCGGCGTACGGATCGGGTGTGTGCTGGAAGTAACCCACGCTGCGGTAGTACTGGAATTGGGCGTGGTCGTCGGTGCTCAGCTTGTCCATCTGGGCGAAGGCTTCCCCCTGCCAGTAGCTGTCGAAATCCACCGCGCTGGCGAAGCTTCCCGGCTTGAGCCAATCTTTGGCAATGACCGGCGTGGGATGCTTGAGAATCGGGCCAGAGGTGACCACCAGGTCGCAGCCTTCCACCGCCTGGCGCGGCTCCCTCACGCCGATGACCTCCACGCCGAGCTGGGCAGACATCTCTTCCACGTAAGCGCGCTGCACCTGCGGTAGGACGTCGTAGGCGTAGACGCGCTTGACTGGGAAGAGGGTCTTGAGTGCGATCAGGTTGGTGCGCCCCTGCACGCCGCAAGCCAGGATGCCGGCCACCTCGCTCTCCGGGCGCGCCAGGTACTTGGCCGATAGCGCGGTGGCAGCGCCGGTGCGGTAAGCGGTGATCCAACTGCAATCCATCACCGCGTAGGG
>JAQUAE010000081.1 GCA_028687395.1 Anaerolineales bacterium
ACTGCGTGATCAGCTCCTCGATATTGGCCGGGAGTACATCGGCCAGGCCCTGGCGGATGCGCTCGCGCACCCGACCATTGCGTTCCACCAGTTTGGACACAGTACGCTCCCGTTGCAAAGCCAGCTCAGCGTCGGCTGCGCCGTCGGTGATCCGGTCGAGTTGTAGCCGCTCGGCGGTCGCCTGATCCTTGGCTGCCACGAGCAGCACCTTACGCACGGGCAAACCGATGACGCCAATATTGAGATCGGCTGAGCTGGCTTTCGGCGAGGTGCACATCTGGCACGCGGAGCGGTAGCGGTAGGGGAGCACGCCACCCTGGCGGGCGAACTGGATAGCCTCCTGTTCCAGGTGGTCCGGAGTGCCTTTATGTTCGCTGCGCCACTGGTACTCCTCCAGAGGATAGGTGCCCAGGCAATCGACGCAAATGGTCAGCATGTTCTCGATGGAGAAGGAAGCGTGTTTGACCATCTCGATCAGGGCGCGCATCTCGCAGGGCCGGAGCAGGGAGGCTAGCCTGTGCTGGCCTCCCTCCTCTACGAACTGGGGGATATATCTCGCGGAGTTCGACGTCATCAGGGGTTTGAACGGGTTGAACTCATCCAGTTCGGTCGCCTTGCCCAGGATGTGCGGCGTTGGATCCGGGATCAGGGAGCCGTTGGTCGGAACGAGCATCGCATCCAGGTCCAGGTTCGTCCAGACCTGCTGCAGGAACTTGCGTACCGTTCCAATCGGATCACCATGCGTGTCGAGTATCCAATCCATGGTTGTCATAACGCCTCCTCGGGTAGCCGAGATCTACCCAAAACCATTAAGCAAGCGACTTTTCCAGCACCTCTGCGATGTCCATGACCTGTAGTCGCTCTCCCAAACCCTTCGAGCGGATGGCGTCATCGAACATGAGCAAGCAGTACGGGCAGGCCGTCGCGACGACGTCTGCCTTGGTGGCCAGGGCGTCGTCCAAACGGCGGTGGTTGATGCGCGTGGCGGGGTCGGTTTCCATCCACATCTGGCCGCCGCCACCGCCGCAGCAAAAGCTATTCTCGCCCTTGCGAGCCATTTCCACGAGGGGCAGGTGGGCTTGCTTGAGAAGCTGGCGCGGGTCGGCGTAGATGTTGTTGTAGCGCCCCAGATAGCACGAGTCGTGATAGGTGACCTTGCCGCTCAACCCATTACCATTAGTTGAGATGGTCTTGCCGGAGGCAGCCAGTTCGTTGAGGTATTCGGCGTAGTGTTGTACCTTGTAGTCGCCACCGAACTGGGGGTACTCGTTCTTCAGGGTGTTGAAGCAGTGCGGGCACTGGGTGACGACGCGATTGAACTTGACCTTGGAGAGGGTCTCCACGTTCTGCTGCGCCAGCACCTGGAAGAGGTACTCATGCCCCATGCGCCGGGCGGTCTCGCCGCAGCAGGCTTCGTCGTAGCCCAGGATGGCAAAGTCGATGCCCAGTTTCTGCAACAGGTGGGCGAAGGAGCGGGCGACTTGCTTGTTGCGGTCGTCGTAGGCAGAGGCGCAGCCGACGAAGAGCAGTACGTCGGTCTCGTTGCCTGGTGAAAGCTCGCGGATCCCCAGCCCTTCCGCCCAGCTCAGGCGCTCCTCAGCGGGCATCCCCCATGGGTTGCCCTGCCTCTCGATGTTGCGCAGGACGTCTCCGATGGATTTCTCCACGCTGCCGGTGGTGAGCACCTGGTAGCGGCGCAAGTCGATGACTTCATCGATTGGGTTGACGAAGGCAGGGCAGATGCTCAGGCAGGCGCCACAGGTGGTGCAATACCAGGGGAACTTTTCCGCGATGGTTTCAGCCATGATCTCCTGGCTGGTCTTGCCGTTGCCGGAGACGAGCGAGGTGACCATTGCCTGGCGCAGGTCTTGGATGAGCTTCTTAGGCGAATAGGGCATGCCGGCGTAATTCGCCGGGCAGGCTTCCTCGCAGCGACCACAGCGCACGCAGGCTTCGAAGGACAGCAACTGGGGAGAGGTAAATTCGGTTATCATCCCGACGCCGAGTGTCTCGGCTTCGTCGATGTTCTCAATTTTTTCCAGTTCGCCTTTCTTGCGCCTGGGGCGGGCGATGATGTTCCAGGGCGCCATCACCAGGTGCCTGAGCTTGGTAAAGGGCAGGCTGGCTACCAGCGTCAAGGCCAGGGCGGCGTGCACCCAGAACAGGTAGGGGTGGATGCTGGCGGCGATTTTGGGGGTGACGCCAAGCGAGCGATAAAGCTGGGCGAACAGGCTGCCGATCGGCGACCAGGCTGCCCAGGCGGGCGCGGTCGAAATCAGGCGCATGCTCTCGTTGGTGTAACCTGCCAGCGGGATGAGCGCCAACATGATCAGCGCATAGGTGTCATCCCAGCGAGTGTCGAGGGTCTTGGGTTTGAGCACGCCGCGGCGGAAGGCAGCCATGGCGACGCCCAGCAGGATGGCGACGCCGGCCAGGTCCATGATCAGCTCGTAAGCCAGGTAGCCAGCGCCTCTGGGGAAAGGCAGCTCGACGAAGGGAATGAACAGGGCCATCTGCATCAGGTTGATGGCTGTGCCGATCACCTGGATGGTGACACCCCAGAAGATGAGGGCGTGCATGACGCCCGGGTAAGCTTTGCGCAGGATGCGCACCTGGGCGATGGCGTGGACGAACAAGTCCTTCACGCCCGGCCAGGCGCCAGCCAGTTTCTTACTGAGATCTTGCCAACGGTCGGGTGTTGAGATGGCTTCAGTGGTCATGCTTCGCCTCCGACGTAGATTTCACCATTAACGATGTTCACCGCTATAGAATCGAGGGGGGCAGGGGGTGGACCGGCGAGCACGTGCCCATCCAAGGGGTCGAAGAACCCGTCGTGGCACGGGCAGGCAATCTGGCCTTTATCTGCTTCCCACTTGCACACGCAGGCGAAATGGGTGCACACCGCAGAATAAGCGCGCAAACCCTCCGGCGTATTGATCACCAGAGCCGGATAACGCCCAAAACGCACGGTCTTGGACTCGTTGACCGGGAGTTCTTCTTCCTTGCACACCAGCACGGGTTCGGAGGGCGTTTCCTCCAACTTCGGGGGGTAGAAAAAGGCAACGATGGAGCCAAACATGGCGGTCAGCCCAGTGACAGCCAGGCCCTTCTTGACCAGGTTCAAAAAAGCTCTGCGGGATATCTCGCTCATGGCTAACTCACCTCTCCCCAAATGGTCATGGCGATGATCACGATCACGCCGATCACGGCGACGATGAAGCGGACGCGGGTGGGCTTCTTGGTGGTTTCTGGCTTGCTATCGAAGAAGGGCCATAGCGCCAGGAAGATCACGCCCACCACCGGGATCATCACACCCAACGTCTTGGGCACGAATTTCAACAACTGGTAGAGCGCCACGAAGTACCATTCGGGCTTGACGTGGGCGGGGGTGTTCATGGGGTCGGCGGGGTCGCCGATGCCCACCGGGGAGATCAAACCGGCGATGCCAATGGCGAAGGCGATGACCACCAACCCCACCACCACCTTGAACTCCGTGGTGAGGTGGTCGGGATAGAAGGGGATGCTATCTTCTTCTTTGGCGTGAGTAATTTCAGACATCGGTTATGCCTCCATCCTGCTTAGAGTGGGCGGTAGACGCCTTGCCGGCGGATCATCAGGAAGTGGGCTGCCATGAAAGCCACCGTAGCCAACGGGACGATCAGGACGTGCAGGGCAAAGAAACGGCTTAAAGTCTCTCCGGTAACGTCCCAGCCAACGCGCAGGAAGACCAGCGCCAGGTCGCCGATGACGGGGATAGCGCCGGCGATCTCGGTGCCGACCGTTGTAGCCCAGAAAGCGCGCTGGTCCCAGGGGAGCAGGTAGCCGGTGAAGCCGAAAACCAGGGTAAGGATGAGCAGCAGCATGCCGCTGACCCAATTGAGTTCACGCGGCCGCTTGTACGCCCCGGTGATGAAGACGCGCAGCATGTGGGCGAGGCACATTACGATCATGCCATTGGCTGCCCAGTGGTGAATGGCCCGCACTGCAGCGCCAAAGCGAACCTGGGACTCGATATATTGAATGCTGCTGTAGGCGAGCTCGGGGGTGGGTTTGTAATAGAAAGCCAGCATGATACCGGTGAGCCCCTGCACCACGAAGAGGAAAGCGGTAATGCCCCCCAGGCAGTACCACCAGCGCAGGGCGTAGCGCGGCACCGGCTTGTTGAGTATCTTTTCCAGCGGTTCAGAGACGTTGTAGCGCTCGTCAACCCACTCGGCAGTGCGCGCGGTGAGCGGTTTCCAGGGTTTGCGGCCGACGATAACGCTGCCTGTGCGCACGACTCCGAAGACGAAGATCAGGCCCATCGAGCCAAACAACACCCAGCGCGCCAGCGGCGTCCAGATGCCCGTATTTTCACCGGCGATGTGGCAATGCAGGCAGGGGTCCTGAGCTGGCGGCGGCACGGCGGCAGCAGGTGCGAGGCTGACTGGCGCCTGCGATTCCAGCAAAACCGCGCTGGCGGCAGACAGCAGGATGGGATCGCTGGCAGTTGCGCCAGCGCTTTCGCCCGGGCTGAGCGTTCCCGCCAGGGCGACGTGCGCCGCGGAAGCCAGCATGAAGACCCCCAGGCTGACCAGGGCGAAGGTTGCCAGGAGCTGAGACGGTTTGAGTGAGAAAATCCGGGAGAGTAAACGCATAGGTCACCTCCTGATCGATATCGAAGCGCTGATCGGCAAGCATAGGGTACAACAGGTTACCAGGCTTGTAATCAGGAGGAGTACCAATCTGGATTGAGGTGAAGACCTTAATCACCCGCTATGCACACCTTAATTTCCCCCCTACGGCGCGTTTCGCCCGATTGCGGGCTAGATTTCTATGATTTTCTTCTGGATGGCGTACTTGATCAACTCACCGCGGTCGTGCAGGTCGAGTTTCTGCATCAGGCTGTTGCGGTGCGCCTGGACGGTCTTGATGGACAAGTTGAGAATTTCAGCGATCTGCTTGTTGGTGTTGCCCTCGGCGATCAGTTGCAGCACCTCGCGCTCGCGCGGGCTGAGGCCATTGGTTTCGGAAGCGGGCTGGACGTCCCCCCAGCGCAGGTAATCCTCGATCACCAGGCGGGTGATCGCCGGTGACAAGATCGACTCGCCGCGATAGACCGCCCGAATGGCGCCGAGCAGCTCGCGGGCGGCAGCGTCCTTCAGGATGTATCCCATCGCGCCGGCAGCCAATGCCCTGCGGATGTATTCCTCGTTCTCGTGCATGGTCAATATCAGGACTTTGCTGTCTGGCAGGGTGCGCAGTATCTGGCGCGTGGCTTCCAACCCGTTGAGCATGGGCAGGGCGATGTCCATCAGGATCACGTCCGGGCGCAACTGGCAAGCGAGCCTGACGGCGTTGTGACCATCCTCCGCCTCGCCGACGACCTCCATGTCGGCTTCATCTTCGAGCAAAGAGCGGATGCCGTCGCGCAGTAAGGTGTGGTCATCCGCAAGGAGTAACCGGATTTTGCTCATTGTGCTCCTTCTCATTGAGGGGGGGGAAGGGGGAGCTCTAATTCAAGGCGGGTCCCCTCGCCAGGGTGCGAGTCGATACTCAAGCAGCCGTTGACCAGGTCAGCCTGTTCCTTCAAGCCCAATAAGCCGAGCTGTTGCCTGGAGAGCGCCTGGCTGGTTGTCTGCTGCATGTCGAAACCCTGCCCATCGTCCTTCACCTGTAAGCGCAGGCGACCATTCTTCTTCGTCAGGCTGATCTCCACACACTGGGCGCCGGAGTGTTTGAGGATGTTGTTGATGGCTTCCTGCGAGGCGCGAAACAAAGCTGTGGCGATTTCTGCCGGGAGCGGATCCAGAGCCTCATCGGCGACGAAATGCACGCGTATGCCCGCTTCCTCCAGATGGGAGCGGGCGTACCAGCGGATGGCGGGTGCCAGGCCGAGGTCATCCAGCATGGCGGGGCGGAGACCATACATGGTCTGGCGCAATTCGTGCAGTGTAGTCCTGGCGAGCTGGCGCGAGCGGCTGAGTTTTTCCTTGAGCTCTTGCTGGGAGGCCGGCAACTGGTCCTCCAGGTGCTCCAGTTGGATAATCAGGGTGGAGAGAGCTTGGCCGGTGTCGTCGTGCAGGCTGCGGGCGATGCGCTTGCGTTCTTCCTCCTGAACGGAGATGGCACGCTGGGAGAGGGCCTTCAACTGGCTGTTGCGTTTGTTTAATTGCAGGATGAGGTCATCCAGCGTCCTGGCGAGCTGGGTGATGCTCGGATCACTGTCGTTCAATTGGATGGCAGCGGCGGGAAATTGCTCGCGCTGTAACTGGTCGACCCGCTCGAACAGCTCGTACAGCGGGCGGAGGGCTGAGCGAAGCATGAGGAAATTGACCCCCACGCTCACCCCGATGCCCAGGGTGGCAAAGAGCAGAATCAAGCTCAAATCTGCAGCTTTATCTGTCAGGTGACGGGTGAGGAGGGTCCCACCGATCGCGCCAACAATAATAATCAGCGAATTCCCAATCGCGATGCGCTTGTAAATGGATACGGATTGGGATTTGCGTCGAAAAAAGGACCACAACCCAGCGCTCATCTTTGCGCTTCTGAGTATATCATAGGCGCTATCGCCATGCGCAAGCCGGAAGCGGGATAAGCCCAGGGATGCGGGTATAATGGGGAAAATTCCCCTTGGAAGGGTCGTGTATGAAGCTGCGCTTATTTGACACCTATTCACGCAGCGTGCGTGAATTCGAACCACTCCTTGCGGGCGAGGTGCGGATGTATGCCTGCGGTCCGACTGTCTACGACCACGCTCACATCGGCAACCTGCGCACGTACATCTTCGAAGACATCCTGCGCCGCGTTTTGGAAGCCAACGGCTACCGCGTGAAGCACGTGGTCAACATCACTGACGTCGGGCACCTCACCTCGGACGCCGATACTGGTGAGGATAAAATGGAGAAAGGTTCCCGGCGCACCGGCAAGACCGCCTGGGAGATAGCCGAGATGTACGCCCAGGCCTTTCGCGACGACATGCGCAGGTTGAACATCATGGAACCCACGCTGTGGTGCCGCGCTACCGACCACATCCGCGAACAGATCGAATTCATCCAGTGCATCGAAAAGAAAGGCTTCACCTACGCCACCACCGATGGAATCTACTTCGACACTTCCAGGCTGGAGGATTACGGCACGCTGGGACGGCTGGATATCGAGGGCCTGCAGGCCGGCTCGCGCATCCAGATGGGGGAGAAGAAGCACCCCACCGATTTTGCGCTGTGGAAATTCAGCCCCAAAGACCAGAAACGGCAGATGGAATGGGATTCTCCCTGGGGCGTTGGCTTCCCGGGCTGGCACATCGAGTGCTCTGCCATGTCGGCCAAATACCTGGGCGAATTCTTCGACATCCACTGCGGCGGCGAGGATCACATCAACGTCCACCACACCAACGAGATTGCCCAGACGCAGGCCTGCTATGGCACCCGGCTGGCAAATTTCTGGATGCACGGTTATTTCCTGCAACTGGATGCCGAGCGCATGTCCAAGTCCT
>JAQUAE010000082.1 GCA_028687395.1 Anaerolineales bacterium
GAGCTGGCTTTGCAACGGGAGCGTACTGTGTCCAAACTGGTGGAACGCAATGGTCGGGTGCGCGAGCGCATCCGCCAGGGCCTGGCCGATGTACTCCCGGCCAATATCGAGGAGCTGATCACGCAGTTCAGTGCCTGCAACAACTGCACCCAATGCATGCAAGTCTGTCCCATCTGCACCGTCGATTTCCCCCGCCGCGGCGAGGATGGCCACTATGCCAAAGCGGACATCGAGCGCTGGTTGATCTCTTGCGCCGGATGCGGCATCTGCGAGCAATCCTGCCCAAGGCACCAGCCCCTGAGCGCCATCTTTAGCACTATCCGCCAACAACTGGCCGACCCGTACAGCTACCAGCCTGGGCGCTCGTTCAAGGAACGCCTGCCCATCTAAATCAACGCCCGCAACATTTGTTCAGCGACAGTTTGCCTGCCCTGGACGCAGGTGAAGGAACTGTCGCTGCCGGCGCCCCCCTCCCGGGGCTGCCCAGTCCTTTAGACGGCCCCTGCCAAAAATTCTTCCATCCCGCGGAAACAAGCCCGGCTGAGCTTGTGTCCCACGTCCTCCTCGCAATAGACTACCTCCGCCCCTGCCAGCGCAAGGATGCGCTGCGCCAGGCGCGCCTGCTCGGCCTCCACCAGCTCGTCGCGCTTGCCGTGGGCGATGAAAACCGGCAGGCCGTCCAACGGTCGCCTTCCGACGAGCCCCTCCGCGCCGCGCGGCAGGAAGCCCGATAGGCCAACCAGAGCCCCAACGCGCTGCGGATGCGTGAGCGCCAGCGCGTACGCTAGCGCCGCTCCCTGGCTGAATCCGATCACCACCCAGGGTCGCTCAGCCGCCTGCTGCCAGGGTGCCTCGGCGAGAAGCGCCAGTAACCGGCCGATGGCGGGACGAAAATCGTCGATCGAGGGCCAACCTCGCTCACCAGCCATCGTCCAACTATAGCCACTGCCCGGGGCGGGATACAGGCCGCGTGGCGATAGGATAAGTCGCTTGAGCGGCAGGCGTTCAGTGAATATCCACATCGAGCGCTCATCTCCCGTCCAGCCATGCAGCAGCAGGAGTAGCCCCGGGGATGCCACCCCAACCGGCCAGCGAAAGCTCACCCGCAGGCCATCCATGTCCAGGGTTTGAATCTGGCTGGTTTCCACCTTGGTTTCATTCTCCTCGTCATAACTGTGACATACAGGTTGGGAGTTATTCCGAATTTGCACGCCGCGCTGCCCACTCGATCAGGCTCAACGCCAACCAGATAAGCACTAGCGGCGCCAGGCCGAGGAACAGACAAACCAGGCCCATCCCGGCTGCCCCAGGCCCATAGAAGAGGGCTATCAAGCCCAAACCGACGACGAAGAGCAGCAGGATCGCCCCGACGATCAGTCGGGTGTTAGTTTGGCGTGCGTAGCGCCTCAGGTCGCGCATCAATGATTCCCAGCCAGGTTGCGTGGCCTCCCGGCTGCCCAATTATACGGCAGGACGACCGCTATTCGATGGCAATGGTACAATCGGCGCAACGGTCAGCCAGCATGGATATCCCCAATTGGAGAGAGTCGTTCGAACGCGAGATCGAGATGGCGGAAGCCGCCCGTGCAGCAGGCAACCAGGGCATGGCACGCGTCTGCGCTCGCCGGGCGGCAGGCGTCGTGGCGGGGGAGTACCTCCGCATACACGGGCTGGGCCTTCCCGGACCCAGCGCCTATGATTGCCTGGTCGCAGCCAGCCAGCGACCGGAAATCTCCTCGCAGGCGCGCCAATGCCTGCAACACTTCCTCTTACGAGTAAATGCAGACCACGAGTTGCCGGTCCAGGTCGACCTGATCGAAGAGGCCAGGTGGCTGGCGGGTGAATTACTCGGTTGATCGCGGCTCTCTGCTCAATGCCGTGGCGCAGCGCGCTGGGCAGGTAAAGCGCGCTGAACCTGATTGAGTGAGGGGCGTCAGCGGTTAGCGACCGAGGAAGCGTCGAGCACGCCGCCCTTGTTCAAGTTCTTCTTGTATTGGGTGAGCAGCCCCAGCGCGCTGAGCAGCACAATCAGCGAGCGGATGCTGAGGGCCACGACCATCAAGCTGCTCAATAAACCAGCCGCGGCGATCAAGATCAAATGGTCGCTGTTGGGGCGCGACTTGACCGGCATCTGGCTGAATTGCTTCGCCAGCATGTTCTTCAGACCGCGAATGTACTCCGCCGAGGGAGTCACCGGTTGCAGCGTGGATTGCAGCACCCTCTCGAGCGCCGCATCGCTGCGGCCAGAGGCGTTGATAGTGATAAATCGCGTCGACATCACACACCCTATATCGTCTTGCTATAATGGTTCTGATACTCATCCCGCAACGACAAAAGCGTCCGGTGGTACAGACTCTTGACTGCGCCTTCCGTGCGGTTCATGATCTGCCCGATTTCGGCGTTGGAGAGCCCTTCGACGAACTTCAGGATCAACAACTGTTGCCGTTCGGCGGGCAGGTAGAACAGCACTTTCATCAGCCGTTCTCTCTCCTCGATTTGTAACAACTCGTGCTCCGGGTGCTCGCTGGTTGGGACACCGAGGGAAAAATCTTCCAGCGGAATTTCCTTCTTCCGGCTGTTGTCCCGGTGCCAGTTAGCCACCAGGTTATGGGCGATGCGGTACAGCCAGGCAGAGAAGGGCAATCCCCGGTCACGATAGTTGTGAATGTGCCGCATGGCGCGTACGAAAACGCGGGCAGTCAAATCCTCGGCATCGTGCACATTGCCGGTGCGGTAATAGACGTAGTTATAAATACGGTTCACGTAGCGTTCGTAAAGAACCCCGAACGCTTCGCCGTCTCCCTGCGCCGCCAGGGCTAAAGCTGCTTCATCGCTGAGTTCGGACAAGCCATGCACCCTTGTGCGACGCGGTCTTTGTGATAAAAACCCCGCCGCATGAAAATAGTTACTCCGAGTATATCATGACCCCTCCCGGTTACTTCGTTCGCGCGCGCCCGTAGTGCCTCAGTGAATTGCGGTATAATAAGCGTCCACGGGGATGACAGGCTTCGACGGGAGAGGCTGGCCCCGAATTGCGAGCCGAGAGGCGCCGACCTCGATAAATCAGCGCACAAAAAAGTGCCAAACGCACTTCCTACGCCGCTCTGCCCCTCGCTGCATAAGCGAGGCTAAGAGTGGTTGGCTCTCATAGAAGAGCCACGTCTGCCTGCCCCGACCTCCGGCCGGTGGCAGGATCAGGCGTGACAAGGCCGGAGTGCCGTACGGAACGCCGCTAACCGTGCGAAAGAGGGGCTTTCGGGCTCCAGCGGCTAACCAGCTCACCGCTTTGTCGGCTGGGGGTAGGCTGGTGAAACCATCCAACCGACTACGCTCGTAGATATTCGCGGGTCTAATCTTTCGGACGCGGGTTCGATTCCCGCCATCTCCACCAGGCACAAGTGGATACCAGGTTGCATAGGGTATCCACTTGCGTTTTAACCCCCAACGCCTCAGCCCACGCGCACGCACAGGCCTTTCAGGTACGTCCCCTCCGGGAAGTAGAGCGAGACAGGATGATCGCGACCCTGGTAAAAGCGCTCCACAATTTGAGCCTGGACACCTGCGTCCAGCGCGGCTTCATAAACCAACTTCTGAAAGAACTCCATGCTCACCCCAGCCGAGCAGGAGAACGTCGCCAGGGTGCCTCCCGGGCGGAGCAGCTTGAACGCCAGCAAGTTGATGTCCTTGTAACCGCGTGCAGCGCGTTCCACCTGGGCGCTGGTCGGGGCGAATTTGGGCGGGTCCAGAATCACCAAGTCGAATTTACGGCCGCGATCGCGCAGCCCGCGCAGGTGCTGGAAGACGTCCGCCTGCACCCAGTCGACGGCTGCCTCGGGAAACCCGTTCAACTGCAGGTTCTGCCTGGCCAAGTCTAGTGCTGCCGGGGAGGCATCTACCGCGACGAGCGCGCCTGCACCAGCGCGCAGGGCAGCCAGGGCAAACCCACCTGTGTAGCAGAAGCAATCCAACACCTCACCCCCTTTGGCGTAAGCAGCTACACGTTTACGATTGTCTCTCTGGTCGAGGTAAAAGCCGGTCTTGTGCCCTTGAATTACGTCTACCCAGAAGCGCAGCCCGTTTTCCTGTATAAGAACGGGTAAATCCGGCGCCGCGCCCAGGAGGGCGCCCGTCCGAGGGGGCAACCCTTCGATCTCGCGAACGTCGGCATCGGAGCGTTCGTACACTCGCTCGATGCCGCTCTCGGCAACCAGGCATTCAGCGATGGTTTCGCGCCAGCGCTCGACGCCGCAGCTCAAACACTGCATCACCAGCAAACCGCCATATTGGTCTACCACCAGCCCGGGCAGCCCATCCGATTCCGCATTCACCAGGCGCACGGCGTCCGTCTCGTCGAACAGTCTCAACTCTTGCCGGCAGCGGAGCGCAGCCTGCAACCGGGCGCGGAAGAAATCCTGGTCGATAGATGCCTGCGCATCCCAGGTCCAGATGCGCACGCGGATTTGAGATTGGGGGCTGAAGGCGCCCAGCGCCAATGGCTCGCCGTTCGAGGCGCATACCAGCACGGTGTCTCCCCCTTGGGGATCGCCGCTAACGTGCTCGACCGCCCCCGAGAAGACCCACGGGTGGCGGCGCGCCACCGCTTTTTCACGCCCGGATTTGAGCAGGATGGCGGGGAGTGTCATGGCTGGCTGCCGAAAATGGCTTTCAGGCGGGCGTCGCCTCCCGCCACAGCACCTGAGCCAACTCACGGATGGCGTTCACCACCGGGGCTGGTTTTTCCTGGTGGAGGTTATGTCCCGCGTCGGCCACGATCACCAGCCGAGCGGAGGCCTGCTGGGCAATGAAGGCATGCGCGCTGCGGATGTCCGCCATGCGGTCGGCACCGCCCCAGATGACCAGCGTGGGGTGAGTCTTGAGGCCAGCTTGCTGGCGCATGGCGCGTCGCTGCTGGGCGGGCAGCCAGCGAGCCAGGTTGCGCAGCGCGGAGAAGAACGCCTTGCGCTGGCGGTCGCTCCACACCCGCTCGTTCACCCGCTGGTAGAGAAAGGCGCAATCCTCCTCCGGCAGGTCAGCCAGGTGGTGGTAATACACCTCCAGGCTGCGGTACGCCGCTTCAGGGTCACGGCGCATCCGGGTGTAGAGCCATTCCCCCACCCCTGGAATCATGAACAACAAGGTAGCCAGGTTGATTCTGGCTTGCTTCACCAGCATCGAACCGGAGAGCAGCGCCAACCCCTGCACACGCTGGGGTTGATCCCTGGCGATGGCCTGGGCGAGCACCGCGCCGTAGGAGTGCCCCACCAGGAGGGCGCTCCCGATCCCCAGGCTGCCCATCAATTCCAGGATCACTTCCTGGTTGATCGGCACGCTGCACCCGCCTGGCGCCGCCTGGCTGCGCCCAAAACCGGGCAGGTCTAAAGCCACCACGCGGTACTCCTCGGCAAGCGGGGGGATCAGGTAGCGCCAGGTGTCGGCCTCGTCGCCCAAGCCGTGGATCAGGAGCAGCGTCCTGCTCCCGCCGGGGTTTGCGTCGTAGAGAAATACCTCTACCTGGTTGCGGGGGAGGTAAACACACCGGGCGTAAGGCGCCAGGTCTCGCCAGGGTTGCATTTCCCTGCGGAAGGGTTTCTCCCCTGTTTCGGATCGCGCCGCGCTGCCGGCTGTCATAGCACCCCGACGCTCTTGCCTGCCTCGTGGATGACATCCATGGCGTGCTCGATTTCATCCGCTTCGTGGGCTGCGGTCACCGTGGCGCGCAAGCGCGACAACCCCGGTGGCACCGCCGGGGATACCACAGGCAGCACAAAGACGTCCTTTTTCTGGGCCGCGCGGGTCATGGCAAAAGCAGCTTCGTCGCTGCCGCACAGGACAGGCACGATGGCGGTTTCGGTCTTCATCGTGTCGAAGCCACGCTGTTGCAGGCCGCGGATGAATTGTTGAGCGTTGGCGCGCAGCTTCTCCACCCGCCAGGGTTCTTCCTGAATCACTTCGAACGCCGCCTTGGCTGCCGCGGCCTGGGCGGGAGGCAGGGCGGCAGAAAAGATGTACGCCCGGCTGGCGTGGCGCAGATATTCGATGACTTCTTTCTTCCCTGCCACGTATCCGCCCACGGAGGGGATGGTCTTGCTCAGCGTGCCCATCTTCACGTCGATGGCGCCTTTCATACCGAAGTGTTCTTCGATACCTCGACCGGTCTTCCCCAGTATGCCCACCGAATGCGCTTCGTCGACCATCAGCCAGGCGCCGTACTTGCGGCACAGAGCGACCAAGGGTGGAAAATCGATCACGTCGCCATCCATGCTGAATACCGCGTCGGCAATCACCAGCTTGCTGGCTTCAGAACCCGCCTGCTGGAGGCGATTCTCCAGGGCCTCCATGTCGTTGTGGTTGAAGCGCAGGAACTTGGCTCCCGACATCAAGCAGCCGTCCACGATGCTGGCGTGGTTCAGCTTATCTGAAATCACGTAATCACCGCGCCCGACCAGCGTGGAGACCACGGTGAGGTTGGTGACGTATCCGGAGGTGTAGGTGACGGCTGCTTCAGTATCTTTATAAGCGGCGATGGTTTCTTCGAGCTGCTTGTGGATCACCAGGCTGCCGGCCAGGGTGCGCACGCCGTGCGTGCCGGTGCCATAGCGGTCGATGGCTTCCTTCGCAGCGGCGTTGATGCGCGGGTGCCCCACCAGGCCCAGGTAGCTGTAGGAGGCGAACATGCCCATCTCGCGCCCGTCCACCAGGACGCGGGCACCGCCGCGCAGCTCCGAGATAGGTTGGTTGTAAAAGTACATATCCGCCTGGCGGATCTGGGCCACACGGTGATTCATGGCGCGTATGCGTTTTGATATGGCATCATCCATCTGTTCGAGTTCCATTCCTATCTCCTTTTACCTGTATTTAAGGTTCATCTCCACCCAGAGAGCCGTTCCTTTATCCCACCAGGCTGCGCAGCGCGTCCTCATCCAGGATGGGAACGCCTGATGCCTTCGCTTTGTCCAGTTTGGAGCCCGGATTCTCACCGACGACCAGGTAGCTGGTCGTCTTGCTCACCGAATCGGTCACCTTGCCGCCATGAGCTTCGATGAAATCCTTGGCTTCCTCACGCGTGAAACCTGACAACGTCCCAGTGATGACGAATGTTTGCCCGGCAAGGGGCTGTGGCCCAGCGCCTTCCGCGGCGACCGGCTGCGCTACCGGCCAGACGCCCGCCGCGTGCAGCTTGGCCAGCACCCGCTGATTAGCCGGCCGGGCAAACCAATCCACAATCGCCTGGGCAATATTCGGGCCTATCCCTGAGAGAGTCTGCAGTTCCCCCAAAGTGGCCTGGCTCAGCTCTCCCAGGTCACGGTAGCGCCGCGCCAGGTCTGCAGCCACCACCTCACCTACGCCGCGAATGCCCAGCGCGGTAATCACCCGCTGGAGGGGTTGCGACTTGGAAGCCGCGATGGATTGAAGCAGGTTCTCCGCTTTCTTCTCGGCAAACCCCTCCAAATCGAGCAAGTC
>JAQUAE010000083.1 GCA_028687395.1 Anaerolineales bacterium
CGGCTAATGAGCTCATCGCTCACCTCCTCAGCCTTGACGCCCTCCTGGATCATGCGCTGAACCGCGCACACAATCTCATCCCGTCCCCCGTAGTTGAAGGCCACGTTGAGCACCAGGCGGTTGTTCTCGCGGGTGTAGTCGACTGCCTGATGCACCTTGGTGCGTAAGGACGGTCGCAAGCGGTCTAGGCGGCCGAGGTGGCGCAGCTGCACCCCCTGATCGTGCAGTTCCTGCAGCTCACGGTCGATCACGTCCTCCAGGATACGCAACAAGCCTTGCACCTCCTCCTGGGGGCGACCCCAGTTTTCGGTGGAGAAGGCATATAGCGTCAGGTAGCGGATACCGAACTCGATGCACGCCTCGATGACCCGACGCAGGTTCTCCGTGCCCGCCCGGTGGCCAGCAAGACGCGGCAGGCCGCGTGACAAGGCCCACCGCCCATTGCCATCCATGATGATGGCAATGTGCGTGGGTATCCTTTCGGGCAGTTCCACTGGCGCCCTGCGCTCCATGCTCCTCTTCGCCATAGCGCTCAAACTTCCATGATCTCCTTCTCCTTGCGAAGGCCGATTTCGTTGATTTCGTCGATAAAACGGTCAGTGATCTTCTGCAGCTCTTCTTCTCCCCGCTTGAGATCATCTTCGGAGATCATCTTCTCGTCCAAAAATTCGCGCAAGTCGCGGATGCTGTCCCGGCGGACGTTGCGGATTGCAACACGGGCTTCCTCCACGCGCTGGTGAACGACTTTGACCAACTCCCGGCGGCGCTCTTCAGTGAGCGGCGGAAGGTTGAGGCGAATCGCCTTGCCATCATTGTTGGGAGTCAATCCCAGGTCGGAGGCCTGGATAGCCCGTTCGATCACTTTCAACGTCGTACCGTCAAACGGGCGGATGTGCAGCATACGCGGCTCAGGGACGCTGATGGAAGCCAGTTGCACCAAAGGAGTGGGCGTGCCGTAATACTCCACTTGCAACCTTTCGATTAGGGCCGGGCTGGCGCGCCCGGTGCGGATGCCCCCCAGGTCCTCCTCAAGGGCCTGCACGGCGCCCTTCATGCGTGCCTCAGCTTCCTTGTATATATCCTTTAGCATACGGGTCTCCCTTGAAAACCGGCCAGCCTTTCCTTTGGCGGTCCCTGCTTAATACCTCAGGACTTACGCAGTTGGGGGGAGGATCACGCTCAACTGCGCAACTTCTATACCTATAGGATACCCGAAAATTCAACGCGAGAAAAGGGCAATTTGCGCCTTTCGAGGCTCAATCCCCTACCAGGGTGCCCACCTTTCCACCAGTCAAGGCCAGGCGCAGGGAGTCCGGCTGCCACAGGTCCAGCACCAGGATGGGCAGGTGGTTGTCCATGCATAGCGAGATCGCCGTGCTATCCATCACCTCCAGCCTGCGGTTTATCGTCTCCATGTACGTCAAGCGGTCGAAACGCCGAGCGCTGGGATTCTTGACCGGGTCGGAGTCGTACACGCCATCCACCTTGGTGGCCTTGATGAGCACATCCGCCCCAACCTCCATGGCGCGCAGCGCGGCTGCGGTGTCGGTCGAAAAGTAAGGGTTGCCGGTGCCGCCGCCCAGGATGACCACCCGCCCTTTTTCCAGGTGGCGGATCGCCCGGCGGCGGATGTACGGCTCAGCTACGGCGTGCATCTCCACCGCCGATTGGACGCGGGTGACCAGGCCCATTCTCTCCATGGCGTCCATCAAAGCCAGGGCGTTCATCACCGTGGCCAGCATGCCCATGTAATCGGCGGTGGCCCGGTCCATGCCGCGGTCCAGGCCAATGCGCCCGCGCCACAGGTTGCCGGCGCCGATCACGATGGCTACGTCCACGCCAAGCCGGCGCACCTCCTGGACGCGGTGAGCGACCTGCTCCGCCCGGCTGGGGTCAATGCCAAAGCCCTGCGGACCGGCCAGCGACTCCCCACTGAGCTTGAGTAGAATTCGGCGATAGGCCAGCTTTTCATCCATACCTGCAGCCTCCTCTCTTTGCGTTCGTGTCTCCCCGACGAGCCGCGCTGCGTACGTGCCCGGCCACGATTGGCTCTTACAAAAAAGGCCAACCCGGTGGTTGGCCTCGATAGTTGCTACGCCGCTGTGCTTTCGCCAAGCTCCCAGCGCACAAAGCGCTTGATCACGATGTTCTCGCCGACGGCGGCGATGTTCTGCAAGAGCAGCTTATTGATGGTTAGCTCCTCATCGCGGATGTAGGGCTGGCGCATCAGGCAAACCTCGTCCATGAATTTCTCCAGGCGACCCTCCACGATGCGCTCGATCACTGCTTCGGATTTGCTCTCCTCGAGAGCGCGCTTGCGGGCCAACTGCCGCTCGGCTTCCAACACCTCCTGAGGGATATCCGCCTCGCTGATGTAGCGCGCCGCTCCAGCGGCAATCTGCAGGGCAATCTCGTGAGCCAGGTTGCGGAAGGCCTCCGAGCGGGCAACAAAGTCGGTCTCACAGTTGACTTCTACCATCACGCCGACGCGCCCATTCCCGTGCGAATAAAGCTCCAGCATGCCTTCCGAGGTCTCCCGGTCGGCGCGCTTGGTAGCCGTCGCCAGGCCCTTCTCGCGCAGGTGCTCGATGGCTAATTCGAAATCGCCTTTGGCCTGTTCCAGGGCTTTGCGGCAATCCAACACGCCCGCTCCGGTGATCTCGCGCAATTCTTTGATCTGGTCAATCGAGATCGCCATGATTAATCCTCGTCCTTGTCTTCATCGCCGCCATCGTCGTTACCGTCATCGTCATCGTCATCGTCATCGTCATCATCGCCGTCGTCTTCGTCGACTTCGGCTTCCTCTGCGACGCTCTCGGGCTTGGGCTCCTCAGCCTCGTCCTGCAGGGCGGGCGCTTCGTCGACGCTTTCCGCTTTTTCAGCAAGGCTAGCAGCCTCTTCTGCTTCCTCGGCACCTGTCTTGGGACGCGGCCCAAGCTTGGCCAGGGTGGCTTCACCCAACAATTCCTCGTCGGTCAGTTCGGCCTCTTCCAGCCCGGCCACATGCATCTCGACCGGCGCGGTCTCCTCCTCGACGTCCTTGCGCATCGCCCGGCCCTCGACCGCCGCCTCGGCAATCTTACCTACCAGCAGCTTGATGGCGCGGATGGCATCATCGTTCGAAGGGATCACGTAGTCGATCTGGCTGGGATCGCAGTTGGTATCCACCAGGGCGATGACCGGGATGTTGAGCAGGTTGGCCTCGTGGACAGCGGTCTCCTCGCGATGGATGTCGACGATAAAGAGCAAATCGGGCAGCCGCACCATATTGCGAATCCCGCCAAGCATGGTCTCCAGGCGCTCGATCTTGCGGCTGAGGATCAAGGCTTCCTTTTTGGTCAGCCGTTCGAACTCGCCTTTCTCGCGCATGCGCTCCAGGCGCTCCAGCTCGTTGATGCGCTGTCGGATGGTGCGCCAGTTGGTTAGCATGCCGCCCAGCCAGCGGGCGGTGACGTAGGGCATCCCGCAGCGCATGGCTTCCTCTTGAACCGTCTCCTGCGCCTGGCGCTTGGTGCCTACGAAGAGCACGGTGCCATTCTCGGCGACGGCGTCGCGCACCAGGTCATACGCCTGCTCCAGGGCTTTCACCGTCTTTTGCAGGTCGATGATGTGAATGTTATTCCGCTCAGTGAAGATATACGGCTTCATGCCCGGGTTCCACTTCTGGGTCCGGTGGCCAAAATGCACGCCGCTTTCCAAGAGCGCTTTCATGGAAATAATAGACATATGCAATTCTCCTTCGCGTTTTATCCTCCGTTTCCTTCGACCTCGGCCGGAACCGCTGCCATCCTGTGGCTGGTGATCCCCCGCGGCACGCCCGGCTGAGTCCGGAAACGTGTGTGATAGGAATTTTGCTGCTCGGGCAGTCGCCTGCCCTGCGCAATTTCTCCCGCCTTTTGGGGCGGGAGCGGACGAAGTATATCACACAAGCCCATGATTCGTCCAGCTCCCAAAGTAACCTTTTATTTTGAGGCACTACGCCCGCTTTTTAGGCGCTGGTTGCGAGAGACCTCCTCCTACCAGGGGATGCCAAACGAATGGTGGGGGAACCCCGTGTGTGAGGTAAAATGACGCCATGCAAGGCATCCAGACAGCCCTGGCAGGTCTGCCGTTGGGCGGTGTGCGCACCTTCGCCAGCCTCGGTTCGACCAACGTCGAAGCCGCCCGCTGGCTGGAAAGCGACGCCCCGGACATGGCCGTGGTGGTCGCCGACGAGCAAACCGCAGGGCGCGGCAGGGGAAATCGCCGCTGGTTCACGCCGCCGGGCGCTGCACTAGCCTTCAGCCTGGTGCTGAAGAGCGCAGTGAGCGGAGAGGACAACGCCAACATTGCCCACCTGACCGCGCTGGGAGCGCTGGCGGTGTGCGCGGCCCTCGAGGGGTTGTACCAATTACCCGCCGAGATCAAGTGGCCCAACGACGTGCTCGTAGACAGGAGGAAGCTGGCCGGTATTCTGGTGGAGGCACACTGGTTGGGAGACCGCCTGGCGGGTGCAATCCTGGGCATCGGCATCAATATTGCACCCGGTTCGGTGCCCTCCGATTCCGAGGTGCTCTTCCCCGCCACCTGCGTGGAGGCCTGCCTGGCAGACAGGCGAGCCGGCACCAGGGGCGCCTATCAAAGCGTAGAGCGCTGGCGCCTGTGGCGCCGGGTGTTGGAAGAGGTAATGCGCTGGCGCCCCGACCTGGGCTCCGGGCGCTTCCTGGAAGCCTGGGAGAGCCGCCTGGCGTTTCGCAACGGGTGGGTGCAGGTCTGGCGTGACCTGGAGACAGCCGAGGCGTCGCAAGCAATCGTCCTGTACGAAGGCAGGATCCTGGGCCTCAACCCGGACGGCTCGTTGCGCCTGCGCGAGGGCACAGGGATCACGCGGGATGTGAGCATAGGCGAGATACGCCTGCGCCCGTCCGAGGCGCCAGCTTAGATGACGATTTATCGATAAGGAGACAGTATGGGGCGGTAACGCTTGAAACCGCCGCGACGCCAAACGGGAGATGGATTATGCTTGATGACTTACGCAACCAGGCCAGCTCGGCAACCTACATCGAAGACAAGGAACTTCCCCACCCCGAGGGGAGGCTGCCCTACCGGGAACGGCGCATCCTGGGGATGACCGCGCTCCAACGCTTCGCGATCGTGACGATGCTCTTCGTCATCGCCTGTTTGTTGAGCACTTTCTGCTTGCTGGTGACCGAAAAGGTGATGCTGCCGTTCATTTAGTTTGAAGGCGGGGGGCACCCGACTTGCCCCCGCTAAGCTGCGTGGCCCCCCACACGCTCACACCTCGCCGTTCGCCTCCACACCCGCCTGGAGCAGGTCTGCCACCGCGATGCGGGCTAGGGAGGCAACACTATCCCCTTCCTGCAAATCCATCAGCAACACGCCGCGCGTCGCCCGCCCGGAGCGGGAGATATGCGACACCTTGGTGCGCAAGACCAAGCCGTTCGCGGAGATAATGGTCAGGTCGTCCGCCTCCTGCACCACGCGGGCGGCAGAGATCGGGCCGATCTTCTTCAGTGATTTTTGGTCGATGGTCTGCACACCGGCGGTGGCGCGGCCTTTAACCGGGTACTCCCCCAGGGAGGTGCGCTTGCCGTAACCCCGGGTGGTTACGACGAGCAAATCCCCGTTTTCCTCGATCACTTCCATGCTGGTGACAAAATCGCCGGCCTTCAAACGGATGCCGCCCACGCCGGCGGCGGCGCGGCCCATAGCGCGCACCTCGCTTTCGGGGAAGCGCAGCGCCTGCCCCTGCTCGGTCACCAGAATGATCTCCCGGTTTCCCTGGGTGAGGCGAACCCAACCCAGCTCGTCGCCGTCTTCCAGGGTGATGGCAATCAAGCCCGAAGGCCGCACCGCGGTGAACTCGGACAGCACCACGCGCTTGACGCGCCCCTTGCGCGTGGCCATGACGCAATAGCTGGCCGCGTCGAAATTGGGCAAGGAGACCATGGCGGTGATCGTCTCGCTGGCGTCCAGCGCCAGCACGTTGACCACCGGGATACCGCGCCCGGTGCGATCGGCGTCCGGAATCTGGTACGCCTTCTCGGAATACACCTTGCCGCGGTCGCTGAAGAACAGCAAAGTATCCAGCGTGCGCGCCGGGACGATCAGCAGCACTTCGTCCTCTTCCTTGGTGAAGTGACCGGTAACGCCGCGCCCGCCACGGCCTTGCGAGCGGAAGGCTTTGGCCAGGACGCGCTTGATATAGCCGCGTTGGGTGATGCTGATCAGCACCGATTCGTCCGGCACCAGGTCCGCTTCGCTGAAATCCTCGCTGGCGTCGCGGGCGATATGCGTGCGGCGCTCGTCGCCGAATTTTTCGACCAGATCGCCCAGGTCGGTCTTGATCACGTCCAGGATCTTGCGCGGGCTAGCCAACAGGTCCTCCAGGAAAGCGATGCGCTCCAGCACCTGGCGTTGCTCGTCCTCAATCTTTTGGCGCTCGAGGGCGGCCAGACGGCGCAATTGCATGTCCAGGATGGCCTGCGCCTGACGCTCGCTCAGCCGGAAACGCTCCATCAAGCGCTCCTTGGCAACCTCGGCGTCCGGCGATTGGCGGATGGTCTGGATGACGTCGTCTAGGTTGGCCAGGGCGATCATCAAGCCTTCCAGGATGTGGGCGCGGGCGCGAGCCTTCTCCAGTTCGTGCTCGGAGCGGCGGATGATCACCTGGCGACGGTGCTCGATGAACACCTGCAGGGCGCGCTTGAGTGAGAGCAAGCGTGGCTCGCCATCCACCAGCGCCAGGAGCTGCACGCCAAAGGTGGATTGCAGCGGAGTGTACTTGTAAAGCTGGTTAAGCACCTTCTTGGGTTGGGCGCCGCGCTTGAGCTCGATGACGATGCTCATGCCGCGCTGGTCGGATTCGTCGCGCAGGTCGCTGATGTCGTCCAGGCGACCATCGCGCACCAGCTCGGCAATGCGCTCGATCAGGCTGGATTTGTTGAGCTGGTAGGGAATCTCGGTGATGACGATGCGATGGCGCCCCCCGCCCATCTCCTCGATGTGCGCCCGGCCGCGCAGCACGATGCGCCCCCGGCCGGTGCTGTAGGCCTGCATGATGCCTTCCGAGCCGATGATCACTCCGCCAGTGGGAAAATCCGGCCCGGGGACATGCTTGACCAGCTCCTCTGCGGCGATCTCATCCACCTTGTCGTAATTGTCGATCAGGTAGGTCAGGGCGCTGGCCAGTTCGCGCAGGTTGTGGGGAGGGATGTTGGTGGCCATGCCCACGGCAATCCCTGACGAGCCGTTCAGGAGCAGGTTGGGCAGCCTGGCGGGCAGGACGGAGGGCTCCTGCAAGGAGCCGTCGAAGTTATCCACGAAGTCGACAGTGTTATGCTCGATATCGGCGAGCATCTCCTCCGACATCGCTCCCAGGCGGGCTTCGGTGTAGCGCATCGCCGCTGGGGCATCGCCATCTACCGAACCGAAGTTGCCCTGCCCATCCACCAGGGTAT
>JAQUAE010000084.1 GCA_028687395.1 Anaerolineales bacterium
GATTGTTTTCATCTCCAGGATGACCACCTGGGCGGTCATGGTCGTGCGCAGGGTCAGCGGCAAGGTGACGGTTTCACCCAGCCCGATCACCTGGGCGGGATACTCGGTGAAAAAGGTCAGTGCACCTGCTTCCGAAGGGGGCTGTTCTTCCTGCGCCAGGGCCGGGGAGAACCCACTAAACAGGAAGAAGGCAAGCGCAATGATGAAAAGGGATTTCCAGACGCGGTGCATATTCTTACCTCCAGAGGCTAAATGAAATGCTTACTGAATTGTGCAGTCAAACAGGTGGGCTAGTATCTGAGCCGGGCGAGATGATGAGTGACCTGTTCATAGTCCCAACAGAGACGATCGTCGTGACGGCGGGTTTATGCCAGATTACCAATCCCGCATTTTACTACCGGCCTGTCGGATTAATGTTAATGGCTGCGTAAGAATTTTGTTAGAACTCGTTGCCAGAGCGCCAGCGCAGTGCGTTCGGTCGTGGCCCACGTGAGGCGCAGGGCTGGAGATCCGTACCCGAGCCATCCCTTGCCCACAAGGGATATATTTTACACCCGTTTGGCATGCTCGCAGTCGGGCAACAGTTTGGCAAGCCTTTCTGCTGCTAGAACCTTCTCCGAAAAGAGCAGCCGCTACAACCCCTCCTCGTCCAGGCTCTCAGGCAGAGGCCAACTCAGCCCCGCCTGCTTCGCCCGCACCAGGTATTCACTGACCGTGCTGTGCGAGATGCGACAGCTCCGACCGATTGCCCGGTTGGATAGACCGTACCTCTATTTCGAACGCAATACTTCTGTGATTTTCCGCATGGATAACCCTTCTTGTGACATTGCTACCTCGCCTCCCAGGATTGATGACCGAGATAGCTTGCCACATTTCGTGAAGATTATCCCGCGTTACTTCGCCCCTTACTGATTCCGGCTGATGCCGTCCACCGATTCCGATCTATGTCGTCCACTGATTCTGACCTGCTCTAAAAAGTGGACGGCATGGCAAATATGCCATCCGGATTCACTGGTCGCCTTCGACCGGATCACGCAAACAAAATGGCGATTCCTCTGGGCAAAAGGCTGCTTATATACGCCAACAAAGCCATCCGAATTTTTGCTGGACTGCTTCGATTCTACTATGCTCCGAAATTAAACCCCAAGATCATCTACCGTGTCAAGTTAGGCTTCGCTCTTTATCCACGCAGCCAGGTTAATTATGGTTTCGACAAAGGCAGGCAAATATTCTTCACCAATATATTTCCTTGAATCCGGCAGATCAATGTGATTCAAAATGAATACATCTTGATGGTCTTCAACCAGATCTCTCAGTCTTGTACTCAGCAAGTAGGGTGAGAGACCTTCCCATTCGCCACTTTCATCTGAAATGATGATCTTTGCAGCAAGTGCGTAGACCTGATACCAGAAGCGCCATAATGGTAACTCGCCTTCAATACCTAACAAATCATGCCATGCCCCCCCTTTAGCTCGGTATTGTACAGGCTTTGCCTGAGTTCTTTCAATTAGTTGTGAAGAAGCCATATCATCCGCTACTCTCCTAACTGAATAAACGGAATAATCTGTTGCCTGTGCGATCAGTCTGGCGCTCGCCCACTCGCCCCGGAGCGAGATCAGAAAGCTCAGCAGATCAGACGCCACTCCAACGCCAATACCCAACCGCATGCGAAGTACCAATGCCGAGGGATGCCAGAAGCTGGGATAAGCTTCCCAAAGAACTTGGTTTCGAGCTGCTGGTCCAGAATCGGTTCCCGCTAGTCTTCGCCAACGAAAATCGTTCCCCTCCGCCTTAGCACGGTGCGCGAATTCCGCCAGCCGATCTTTCGTTAATTTCGGAAACCTATCCATCAAGTTCATTACTCTCTGGAGGCTGAAGAGCTTCGAGCCATTCTTAGCCCATGAGGCCATGACATCCCAGAGTCTTCTTTCGTGATGACGGAGTGTCAGAGAAATAAGGAGTAACGCATCCGGATCGACCATCGTGTGCGCGAGGCGGTCAGAATCTATGAGCGACCCAAGAGATCCCCATTGAATCCAGATCGCCTCGATCACAGCTTCCTTTAGCGGATGAATATCGATATTACTCATTGCTCTTTGCATGCTTCAATATCTGGTCTAAGATTTGAGCAAACGGAGCGGATGGATCTTGGGACCCTACCCACCGTGCAGCGGCATCCAACTCTTCGTTGGCGGGCTGAAGGGCAATCAGATCCTGATAGTGAACGCTCGATGGGCCTTCGCTGTCAGCCGCAGCATACAGCTTCAGGAAGATGAGGTCATAGCGGTCTGCCAGGCCCAGCCATAAGCCATCGTATTTCTTCCAGTGTATTCGCTCCTCAAACCCCTGTGGCAATCCTGTCTTCCATTGCAGGCCCACCGATGTATTCATCCAATCGTCAGGCAAGTTGTAATCCCGGGCCACCCTTGCGATCGCCCAAAGCAGTGATTCGGGAAGCGGTTCGGGAGCCTCGATAGCCTTTCTTTTCCATTCAGGTGGATCACGGCTTATTGCAATCACATCCACATCTCTGGTCGCCCTGGCGACAAAGCCCTGCATAATGAGAGCCGTGCCTCCAACGACCACGACTGCTGCATGCTCCCCTTGGGAGGCCAAGATCTCACCCAAAGCTCGTAACGCAGCCATCATATTGGGTACTTGAGTTTGTCTCACATGTTAATCCCGTTGGTACTATTATAGTCACTTTAAGTGACTATAATAGTACCAATCTAGGAGCTCTGGCGAAGAGTTTCTACCCGCTCTTGGGCTCTGTCATTGACCGTGCTAGACTTTACCAGTCATGGTCGCCCGAGTGTTTACCACGCGTAGTCGCTCGAGTGTTTACCACTCATGGTCGGACGTATGTTTACCAGGCATGATCGCCCGAGTGTTTACCAGGCCAGGCCTGTGGCACAATCCCTCCAGACTGATATCTGCCTGGAGGAGAAGATCATGGAGCGACTACACATGAACCATCTACGAGATCTTATTCATCGCTTACGAGCGGGCGAAAGCGAACGGCGCATCGCCCGAGATTTGAAGATTTCGCGGCCCACCGTCCACAAGTATCATGTCCTGGCAAAACGCGAGGGTTACCTGGAAGCGGGGAGCGCTTTGCCAGATGATGCCACTTTGAGAGCCGTTCTGGGTCCTGGCCCCCAGCCTCCTAAGATTACCTCCAGTTTGGGCGAGAGTATCTTACCTAACTTTTGACGATTTTTCCACAATTATAACTTCTGCTTCTGAGACACGAAGTCGAAGAAAGAAATATGGCTTGAAGCATCTTAATCTTTCTCCGTCTATGTGTGCTGCCCTGCCTTGAAGTACGGGACGGCGCGCTCGTTGGTTGGTTTACCAACGGTAGCAACCCAATCCCGATACGTTAGGAGATAAAAACAAAGATTCTGGAGGTAGCGCCCATAGATGGGATTATTAAAATAATAAACCCCCGTACATGGGGGTTAGTGAGCGCGGAAGGGCTCGAACCTTCAACCAATGGCTTAAAAGGCCACTGCTCTACCATTGAGCTACGCGCCCATTGCGGTGTGCATTCTAACACCATCCCCCCTCTACGTCAACGCGCCCCCCAAGCGCCCCTGCCTGCCGCTCCGTGACCGCCCGGTCACTGGGAGGCGCGGACGAAATCCAAGGCGTACTGGGCGTCCTGGTAGAGCGGGTTCTGCGCCAGGGCGGTTTCGAAATCGGCGACGGCTTCCCTGACCTTGCCCTGGCGGTAATAGCCCCAGCCGCGCCACAGGTAAGCCTCCTCGGAGGTCGGGGTGCGTTGCAGGGCGTACTTCACCAGCGCCATCAGGTCATCCATGCGCCCGGTGTGGAAATAGGCGAAGAACGGGCCAAACTGGTAGCGCAACATGCGTTGCGGCAGGCCGATCTCGCGCGCCCGGTCATAAGCCAGCGCCGCTTCCGGGTAACGCTCGAAATACACCAGGTTGGTACCCAAGTTGAACCAGGCAAAGGCGTTATCCGGCTGGGATTGCGTCTCGGCCTCAGCGGTGAGCAGGGCGTGCTCGCGATTCACGTCCGCGTCCCAATCCTCCCCCAGGATGGCCTTGACTGTCTCCAGTTTATCCGGGGGGAAGACCAGGATGTACACGCGGTTGAAAGCCTGCCAGTACTCGTCCACGGTGGCGTAAGCCACCTTCTGGTCCGCGCCGTGAAAGCTATCCTGGCTGGTGAAAGTCTGAGCGGCGTCGTCGTAGCCGGTGAGCAGGTTGTAGTGCGCCGCCCACAGGTCGTCGTTCGGCCAATAGGGAGCCTCGAAATAGAAGCTCTCCTCGATCATGATCGGGATGCTGGCGGCCAGGAACGCCTTGAGCAAGTTCAAATCGCCGCCCACCCGGTACTCCACGTTCAGCCAGCCCGCCCGCGTGCGCACGTAGTAGGCCAGCTCTTCCACGTTCACGTTGCGATCCTCGCGCTGCGGTTTGAGCAGGTCGGCAATGTCGAATTGGTCGCCCTCCCAGCCGTAGAAGCGCAGGTACATCGCCAGGGCGGCTGGGCCGCAGTTGTTGATGTCCTGCTCCTCCCAGGCCGACGCAGGCAGGGAAACCGCCCGCGGCAACGGGGTGGGAGTGGGCGGCGATGTCGGCGAGGGGCCGGGGGTGTCCGTGGCGCCCAGGGAGGCGATCGGCGTGCCGGGCGGGCGCGAGGTGATCGCCACCGCCGGGGGCGGCAAGGGCATCGGCGCCTGGTCGGCCGGCTGGAACACCCCCCGCAGGTAGGTCAGGGCGATGTCCATCCGCCAGGACAGGCGGCGGTTGACCTCGGGAATCTGGTACAGCGCTGCGGCAAGCAAGGTCAGCAGGAGCGCAGCGATCAGCAGTTTGCGCATGGCGGCAATTGTAACACCCCAAGTCGGGGTAACGCCGGGCCGCGGCGACCAGGCGGTTCGCCTGTTATAATATCGGATATGAAATATCACATTTGGACAGAGGGCTGCCAGATGAACGTGGCCGACTCTCTGCGGGTATCCTCGGCGCTGGAGCGCCTGGGCTACCACGCCACCGGGCGCGCCGAGGATGCGGACGTCGTCGTATTGAACACCTGTGTGGTGCGCCAGAGCGCCGAAGATAAGGCGTACGGTCGCCTGTCCTCGCTGCGCCCGCTCAAGCAAAGCCGGCCGGATCTGGTGATCAACCTGATGGGCTGTCTGGTGGGCGTGCGCGGGCACGAGCGCCTGAGCAAGCGCTTCCCCTACGTGGACGTATTCTCGCCGCCCTCCGACCCGGGCCCATTGATTGCCTATCTCACCCAGGACGAAAGCCGGGACCTGGAATTAACCGAGACCTCCAACCGCTACACCGTAATGGATGGCGAGTTGACCCTACCACTTCACGAACGCGGCCGGCTGGTGGCCAGCCACGTCCCAGTGGTGCTGGGCTGCTCGCACGCCTGCACCTTCTGTATCATCCCTTACCGCCGCGGCGCGGAGCGCAGCCGGTGGATGAGCGAGATCCTGCACGAGGCGCGTTCCCTGGCCGCGCAAGGTGTGAAGGAGATCACCCTGCTGGGTCAGATCGTCGACCGCTACGGCAAGGACCAGCCAGATGGCGCCAACCTTGCTGGCCTGCTGCGCGCCGTGCATCAGGTGGAGGGGCTGGAGCGCATCCGCTTCCTGACCTCGCACCCCAACTACCTGAGCGACGACCTGCTGGAGGCAGTGGCAGAGCTACCCAAAGTGATGCCACACATCGAGGTGCCGGTGCAGGCCGGCGATGACGACGTGCTGGCCGCCATGAAGCGCGGTTACACCAGCCAGGATTACCGCCAACTGGTGGCGAAGATACGCGTCGCCCTCGCCGATAAACAACCCGGCGTGTCGATTGCTACCGACATCATCGTTGGCTTTCCGGGTGAAAGCGAAGCCCAATTCCAGCGCACCTTCGATCTACTGGCCGAGCTCAGGTTGGACGTGGCCCACCTGGCGCGCTATTCCCCCCGCCCGGGCACCGTCGCCGAGCGGCGCATGCCGGACGACGTCCGCGATCAGGAAAAGTGGGAGCGCTTCCGCCGCCTGGAAGCGCTGCAGGAGGGCATCGCCAGCGAGATCAACGCTGCCTACCTGGGCAAGCCGGTCGAGGTGCTCTTCGAGGATCAGGTGCGCGGGCGCTGGAAGGGGCGCACAGCGACCAACAAGCTGGTCTTCGTCGAATCGGGCGAGGATCTGCGCGGCCAGGTGCGCACGGTCCACATCACCTGGACGGGCCCGTGGTCGATGCAGGGGGCGCTGCCGGCCGCAGCGGAGGGCTTTTACACCCCAGAACGAGCCGCCCTGGGCTCTGCTTGATGCCGGGAACCAAATCCTAGCTTGCGTCGTCTTTAACCAAACCATGGTTGCAAATTAGCCGGAATCGTTGTACACTGGTATTTGAACGGCGACCGTTTTGGTCGTGATATTGGCTGTGCGTTGAACTTTATCCGCCACCCAGACGTAAGATGGTCGAATTGCGGGGTGGTTCATCCACGGGAGGTAACCCTCAGGCCCGAATGCACTGCGGCAACCCGGTACAGGAAAAGCGAGGAGTTCTATGGCATCCAAGTATCCCCGTCTACCCATTATCTTGATCATCGGAGCGCTGATGTTCAGCGCCTGCGACCTGCTGGGTACTACAGCCATTGGCCCGACCCAGGTCCCAGCAGACGTGATCTACACGGCTGCGGCGCAAACGCTGGCCGCGCAGTTGACCCAAAACGCTCCACCCGTCATCCCGCCGACTAGCCTACCCGCTACCGAGCAGCCCATCGTGGAACCGCCCACGCTAGTCCCGTCGCCCACCGACACGCCCATTTTGTTCACCGCGACGCTCATCCCCACCTTCACCCCACAGTTCACGGCCACCTCGACCTACCCGACGATCGTGGCTAACATCGACACCAACTGCCGGAAGGGTCCTGGTCCGCAATACCAGCGCATTGGCGCCCTGGTGGTGGGACAGGTGGCGGAAGTGCATGGGCGCAACAGCGCCGGCACCTGGTGGTTCGTCCGCCTGCCCACCGACGTGTACTGCTGGGTATGGGGCGAGAGCACCCAGGTCTCCGGCACCACGAGCAGCCTGCCTGTGCTGACCCCGCCGCCGTCGCCGCCCACCGCAACCGCCACCGGCACCGCCTTCACGGCCAGCTTCGCCTCGATCAAGAAGTGCGGTGGCGAGAAACATGCCTTCTTCGCAGTCAAGAACACCGGCGGCAAAGTCCTCGACTCGATGAGCATCAAGTCCCGCGATATGGCTTCGGACACCGTCGTCGGCGGCCCCATCTCCAGCGATAGCCCCTTCGTGACTGGCACCGGTGATTGCCCGCCTGGTGAGGACTACCTCGAACCGGGAGATAAGGCCTGGGTCGCCGGGCCAATCGGCACCCCTTCTTCCGGTGACGAAATCAAGACCGCCATTACCCTCTGCACCAAGGAAGGGCTGGCAGGCAACTGCGAGACGATT
>JAQUAE010000085.1 GCA_028687395.1 Anaerolineales bacterium
TACTACCCCCACGCGCAGGCCGCCTTTCTCACCATCTTCGACCACACCACCGAACGGCCGCTTAAGCCCAACCTGCTGTGGATTTTTGCCCTGGAAATGAACCGCTACATGACCACTTACGGCATTTCCAAGGCGGATATTGCCCAGGTCTCGGTGCTACACAAGCGCAACGCCGCTGATCACCCGTGTGCCTTGCTGGGGGACGCCAATATCACCCTGGATGACGTGCTCAAATCCGAAGTGCTTGCCTGGCCGGTGCAACGCTACGACGTCAGCCCGGTGAGTGATGGCGCTGTGGCGATCGTCATGGCCGCCGAGCACGTGGCCCGGCGCATCACCGATAAGCCCGTGTGGGTGGAGGGCGTGGGCTGGCACCTGGATACCGCCCATTGGACCAACCGCGACCTGGCATACCCGCGTTACGTCGAGTACGCCGCTCGCATGGCTTACGACATGGCGGGAATCAAGGAACCGCGCAAGGAAATCCACATCGCTGAACCCTACGATCCCTTCGACTATAAAGCCTTGCACCACCTGGAGGGGATGCTGTTGGCCGACCGCGGGCAGGCGCCGCGCCTGTACTCGGACGGCATCGCCGCTCGGGACGGGAACATGCCTGTGTGCCCCTCGGGAGGTTTGCTCGGTGTGGGTAATCCCATTGCGGCAGCGGGCTTGATGAAGATCGCTGAGCTCTTCTGGCAACTGCGCGGCGAGGCTGGCGCCCGCCAGGTTCCTGGCTCGCCCAAGCGCGGCATCGCCCAGGCGTGGGGCGACCTGATGCAGGTCGGCACCGTGGTAATCATGGGACGCTAAGGAGGAAGCACAATGACAGCCAAGATAAAAGCTTTTCCGGGCACGCCATTGAGCGAGGATGATTTCAGCAAAGGCAAGGTGCTGCACAATTTCGACACCCTGCGCGGCGATTACGCCTGGGACACGGGCATCGGCATCGGTAGCTACCTGGCCGGATTGAAAAAAGGGATCATCCTGGGCGCCCACTGCAAGGTATGCCGTAAGACCGTGGTGCCACCCCGGGTGGTCTGCGAATGGTGCTTCACGCCCATGGATACCTACGTCCCCCTGCAGGATACCGGCGTGGTGAACACCTTTTCCCTGTGCTACGTCACCTGGGATATGCAGCGGGTGAAGCAACCCGAAATCCCGGCGGTGATCGAAATCGACGGCGCCTCCCCCGGTCACGGCATCATGCACCTGCTCGGCGAAGTGGACCCGCAGCAGGTGCGCATCGGCATGCGCGTTCAGGCCGTATGGAAGCCGGCTGGCGAGCGCCTCGGCGCAGTGACCGACATCCGCTATTTCAAGCCCATCGAGGAGAGAGTGAAATGAGTCTGCTCGAACGAACACCCGGCGCACCCCAGGCCTGGCAAGGCGATTTCCCCGTCTCCAACCGCTACACCTTCGGGCTGGCAGGCGAGCGCTTCTTCCGCACGATCAAGGATGAAGCCCGGATACTGGGCACGCGCTGCCCGAAATGCGACCGCGTTTACGTCCCGGCCACGGCCTTCTGCGAGCGCTGCCTCTCACCCCTCGACGAGTGGGTCGAGGTCGGCAACCGCGGCGAGGTCTTCTCGTTCACCCTGCTGTACGTGAATTACGATGGCGCGCCGCGCCAGGACCCTGAGATCGTGGCTTTCATCAAGCTGGGCGATGGCGGGCTGGTGCACCGCCTGGCAGAAATCACGCCCGAGGAGGTGGCGATCGGCATACCGGTCGAGGCGGTCTTCAAGCCGGCTGCGGAACGCAGCGGGTCGATCCTGGACATCGCCCACTTCAGACCGGTCAAGCCTGGCTGAGCACCCACCAATCCTGACCGCCTGTAGACCCAATCGCCTATTCCAGGTGATTGGGTCGCTCATTAACGATACAATCAGGCTGTGAAAGCGCCTCCCGCTCTCGGACCCCGCATTGCGCTCTATCGGGACAGGCAGTTCACCTGGCGTGACCTGCCGGGGTTGTTCGTGCCGGGCAGCCTGGCCATCCTGGCGCCAGTCGTTGCGGGGCTGGACGCCCTCATTGGGGGCTATGCGAAATATGGACCGGCCTTCGCCCTCGCCCGCAGCCTCCCCTGGTTCCTGCTCGCCCTGCTCGCCGCTGCTATCTTCATTGGACTGCTCGCCTACCGATGGGTCATCTCCCATCGCTTCGTCGCCGTGCACCAAAATGGCATCCTTCTTGCACTCAACCTACGATGTGTATACCTGTGGCCACAACTCTTCGGGATCGCCGTGGGAGCTTCCCGCTCCTTCCTCTCTGGAAGAACAGGGAAACTCACTTTTCGCGCCCGGTTGCACCCTCTGCACGGGAAGCCCATTCAGCTTCCCGGCAGCTTAGACAACATGGCAGAGCTGCTCACACGCTGCAAAGCCCGCCTCTACCCCACCCTGCTCCCGGCAGCCATTGCCCGCCTCAAGGCGGGTGAACGGGTGGATTTCGGGCCGCTTTCTTTGCATCCCCGCGCTCTCCACTGCCACGGGCACGCCCTCGCCTGGGAGCAGGTCAGGGGCGTGACTGTCCAGTCCGGCAGGCTGGTGATAGAATTAGCCAGCCAGCGCCCTATTCGCATACCCGTTGCGCAGATCCCCAATGTGGAATTGCTCTTGCAGGTAGCCCGGCTGGCCATGCCAGCGCACCACCATCCCTCACAAATAGCGGAAGGCACACAGCACTTATGAGGCGAATCCTGATACCCCTGACATTGCTCATGCTGGTTAGCCTGGCATGCGATCTGAGCAGCCTACCTTTGCCGCTCGCCACCCAGGCGCCGGAGGTCATTTCCCCCGACTCGGAGCCAGGCACTCCGGAACCTTTGGCTGAGGTGACCTTCCAGGTAACCATACCCGATAACACCCCTCCCGACCAACCCGTCTCTCTGAACACCATGGAAGAGGCCACCGGGCTGGCGTTGAGCTCGCAAGGCCACCCGATGGACAGGGCCGACGACCAGCATTACGCCATCACGCTGCAATTTCCCGTCGGGACGGTGATCAAGTACCGCTATTCCCGGCAGGCGCCGGGTGTGCAACTGCAAGAACACATCTCGGACGGCCGCCAGGTGCGCTACCGCCTTTACCGCGTGGAGGGACCGGGAACGGTCGAGGACGTGGTCAACCGGTGGACGGATACCGAGTTCACCGGCGTGACCGGTCGCATCAGCGGGCAGGTCATGGATGCCAGCGATGGATCCCCGGTGCCCAACCTGCTGGTCAACGCCGGCGGCAACCAGGTGATCACCGCCTCGGACGGCTCCTACCTCATCGAAGGGTTGCCCGCCGGAACCCACAACCTGGTGGTTTACGCCATGGACGGCAGCTACCAGACTTTTCAACAAGGGGCGACGGTCGCCGCCGATTCGACCACCCCGGCGCAGATCAACCTGAATCCAGCCAGGATGGTTGAGGTGACCTTCAAAGTCAAAGTCCCCGAGGGGACCTTCCCAGTTGTGCCCCTGCGCCTGGCCGGCAACCTCTACCAGCTCGGCAACACGTTCTCCGACCTGGCTGGCGGGGTGAGCACCCTGGCGGCGCGCATGCCTGCGCTGCACGTGCAGCCTGATGGCGTCTACACCCTGACGCTCACCCTGCCTGCAGGCGCCGATTTGCACTACCTGTACACCCTGGGGGATGGCATCTGGAACGCGGAGCTGGGTACAGAAAACGAAACGCGTTTGCGCCAGATCATCATCCCGGACGACAATGCCACGATCGAGGACGAAATCGAGCGCTGGGTGGTGCCCGAGTCATCCCCGATCACCTTCGACGTTACTACGCCGCAATGGACACCTGCGGAAGATAGCCTCTCCATTCAATTCAAACCCATTTATGGCTGGACTCCGCCCATACCGATGTGGCGCCTGGGAGCCAACCGTTGGGGCTACATTTTGAACAGCCCCTTGCACCTGGCGGCGGGAATGAGTTATCGCTTCTGCCGCAACGACCAGTGCGGTTATGCGGACGATCTGAGGACCAGCGGTGGGCAGAGCTCGGGGCTGCCGATCGATTCGAGCCAGGCCGTCGTCGCGCAGATTGAGTCCTGGGCTGGCTTCGACCCGCTTGAATTTACGCCTGCCATCCCGGAGGGAATCGCCTACCGGGAGGATTTCATTACTGGAGTCGAGCTCCAGGCCGCTTACCACCCCTCCTGGACCCCGCTCATGGCGCATACCGTCAGCGACGTCCAGCGCATGAGTAGCAGTTGGGTCGTTTTCACCCCAACCTGGGGCTACACGCGCGGCAACCCGCCTGTGCTCGAGCCCGTCCCCGGCCAGGACGCCATGTGGGCAGATATGCTCAGCGCCATCAGCCTGGCCCAGGAAGGGGGCATGAACTTCTTGATCAACCCCACGCCGCGTTTTCCAGGCTCGTCAACGCAATGGTGGGCGAGTGGCAGGCGAGATTTCTCCTGGTGGCAGGTGTGGTTCGAGCGCTACCGCAATTTCATTTTGCATTACGCTGACCTGGCGGCGCAAACCAACGCCCAGGGATTGGTCCTGGGTGGCGATTGGATTGCCCCTGCCATGCCGGATGGCGTGCTCAGCGATGGCGCCCCTTCTGGGGTTCCCAAAGACGCCGAAACCCGCTGGCGATTGCTCATCCAGGAAGTCCGCACTCACTATCAAGGCCCGGTGTGGTGGGCGCTGCCCTACTCACAAGCCAGGAACAACCCCCCCGTATTCCTGAATGCTGTGGATGGGATTTACCTGTTGTGGTATGAGCCGCTCACAGCGCCCGATAACCTGTACCCCTCCCAGGCTGAGCTGGAGAGCAGCGCGGCCAAAATGCTGGATAACGGTCTGCGCCCGTTCAAGAATCAGGTCAACAAGCCCATCATCCTGAGCGTTGCCTATCCTTCCGCAGTCGGGGCCAGCGCTGCCTGCGTACTGGATGAGTTGGGAGCCTGTGTGGCGCTCGAAGCGCTGGCTTACCCCAATCCCGATAACCCCACTGTACAGGTGGATTTCCAGATTCAAGCCGACCTGCACGCCGCCCTGCTGGCCGCGGTCAACCAACGTGATTGGATCAATGGCTACATCGCCCGCGGCTATTTCCCTCCCGCCATGCTGCAGGATAAATCCCCCTCCTTGCACGGCAAGCCTGCCGAAGAGCTGGTCGCTTCCTGGTTCTACCGCTGGTCGGAGGAACCGGAGACCCAATGACCTTCGCACCGCTGCCCAAGCAGATTAGGGGGTAAACCAGTCGAACAGGCGGTCCAGCTCCTCGTCCCGCACGTCGAAGACGCTGTTCAATGGCGGCAGCGCTTCCACTTTCATCCAGGCGGGCAAGCGATCGTCCTTTGCCCCAAGCCCGGCGCGTAAATTGAACTGCCTCTCGGCTTGCAGCGTCTCTCGACCGAGCACCTGCAAGATGTCCTCCTCCACCTGCCAGCCATAGCGCGCCGCAAGTAAATCCTTGATCGTATGCGGCACGGTTGCGTATCCAAAGGCGCCGAATAAACATACACCCAGGGTGTCGTAACCGGCGTTGTTGATCTGGGTCTTGCGCGATAGCTCCACCTGGATAGTGGGATCCAGGTGATTTACCTTGGCGCGAATGGTCAGGCCAGCGGTGTGATCAGCGCCCTGCGGGGAGGTAGCGTAGGTGACGCCGGTACCTTTGATGGCGCGTGGGTCGTAGGCCGACATGGCCTGGTTCTTCACCACCGGCACGCGCTCGACACCCAGGAAGCGCCCCGCGGCTGCCGCGCCGTTCCCCAGCGCCGCCCCCAATGGGGTCCCCTGCCGGATCTCCTCACACAGCTCCAATCCTCGGTCGCCCTCGCCGAAGTTCATCTTCCCCGCCGCAATCGCCACGCCCAGCGCCGCACCGACCTCGATCGAATCCAGGCCTAAATCGTTCGCCACGTAGTTCATACGGGCGATGGCATCCAGCTCGGCGATGCCCAGGTTGGAGCCCATCAGGCCCACCGTCTCGTACTCCAGGGGGGAGACGATCGTCTTGCCATCTGCCCCGGCGTAGACGTTCGAGCAACGGATGGTGCAGCCCTGCATGCAGGCGTGCGTCGTCTCTGCCTCCCCGCCGCGCGCCAGCAGCAATTCGCGCATCCGCTCGCCATTGATGCTCTCCACGCCCTCGAACTGGCCAGCGGTGAGGTTGCGCGTGGGCATTCCGCCCAGGCCGTTCGAAAGGCTCGGCATGGCGTTGGTGCCGAAATCAGCATAGGATTGAGTTTGGGGGTGTTCCATCAAGGCTTGCGTGTAGGTCTTCTGCGCCTTGCGGAAAGCCTCCGGATCGGCGAGGGGAGGCTTCGCTCCACCGCTGGCGTCAAACACGATCGCCTTCAACTTCTTCGAGCCCATCACCGCCCCCAGGCCGCCGCGCGCCGCGATGCGTGACGGCGTGCGGTCCTTATCCAGATTCTGGATGCCAGCAGCGTGATACAGGCGCTCTCCAGCCGGTCCGATCAGCGCAATGCCGACCTTCGGGCCATAGCGCTCGAGCAGTTTGCTGGCTGCTGCGTAAACCCCCAATCCGGCCAGGTCGCCGGCCGGCTCGAAGCGAGCGCCATCCATGCTCAGGGTCAACACCCACTCGCCGGGACCCTCCGGCGCCCCTTCCAAAATCAAAGCCTTGATTCCCATGTGAGCCAGCTTCAAACCGGTCGAGCCGCCGGCGTTAGCTTCCTTGATGCCGCCCGTGAGCGGGCTCTTTGCTCCGATCGAGATGCGGTCGCAACTCGAGAGCATGTGCCCCACCAGCAATCCCGGGGCGAACACCAGCTTATTGGATGCTCCCAAGGGATCGCAGGTAGGCGCCACTTCGTCGAGCAGGATGCGCGCTGACAGGCCGCGCCCTCCCAGACGCTCCCAGGCAGGAGGGACAGGCTGAATAGCCAGCTCACGCGTGTGTAGATTGACTCGCCAGATGTGCATCCGGCACACTCCCAATTAGAAATCACCTTGCTCCGGATTCTACACCCGGTTGCAAGGCGCAGCACGCCTCGCCCAGGTCAGGTGGCAGTTAGCCAGCGACCTCGTCGAGAGCCGCGGCGAATATCACCAGTGCCTGTTCGATCTCGTCCGGGGTGACGACCAGGGGAGGCATCCAGCGGATGGTGTTGTCCCATGGTCCGCAGGTCAACAGCAGCAGCTTGCGATCCAGGCAGGCGTGCACCAGCTTCTTGGCCGTCTCTTTGTCTGGCTTGCCCTGCGGCGTGCGAATCTCACACGCCACCATCAGCCCCAGCCCGCGCACGTCTGAGATCGGAGCGCTGCCCTGCTGCAGGTGATGCAACCCGGCGACCAACTGCACACCACGCTCGGCCGCGTTGGCGAGCATCCCCTCCTGGCGCATGGCGCGCAGCGTGGCGACCGCTGCGGCAGCGCTGACCACGTTGCCGCCGAACGTACCTCCGTGCGACCCAGGCGTCCACCTTTG
>JAQUAE010000086.1 GCA_028687395.1 Anaerolineales bacterium
CCAAGCCTTCCAGCTTGCTCCTGCTCGATGAACCCACCGCCCACCTGGATACGATCACCGAGCGAGCGGTCATGCAGGCCATCATAGCTGGGTTGAGGGGCGCCAGCCTGCTTCTGATCACCCATCGCCTGGTGGGTATGCCAGCGATGGACGAGATTTTGGTGCTGGAGCAGGGGCGGGTGATCGAGCGCGGCACGCACCGCGAGTTGCTGGCTCGTCAAGGGAGATATCGCCGCATGTGGGATACACAGAATCGATTTGAGAATAATGAATAATCGCCCTGAAAACTGGCTTCAGGGCGATTCCCGAGTAGGTTGTGAGGGGATTAGCTGCAGCCAGGGGATCAGGCTCCTGCGCTCGCCTCGCTGGTCTCGATGAGAGGTGCGGCGATCTCCCCGCTGGGGATCAACTGGCGATAAGCCAGCGTCCAGCTCGTCGAGAGGTAGGTCTCGCGCAGGCCAGCCAGGAAGAGGAAGGGGAGAGCCAGCAGGAAGAGAAACAGGAGTCCCCCGACGATCATGGCTGGCACCCAGGCGGCGGGCGCGGATTGGATAGCGTTCACGGCGAAGTGCACGATAGCGCCTACACCACCACCGAATAGAAGCGCCAACCCACCCAAAAGCAGCACGACCGGAATCATCAAGATGGCGTAGCCGACGCGGACGCCGAGCAGGATCAGCCACATCAAACCCACGTCCCCGAAGTGACGCCGCACCAGCCTCCATCCCTGGCGAATGGAGTCGATGACGCCGGTGCCTTGCAGCACACACACGCGGCTGATCATCTCTATGACCAGGCCGAGCACCACGCCGATAACGACGGCCACCAGGATCACCAACAGGACGATTCCGATCGTGGCGACGATGCCAAGAGCGGAAGGCTCCCCGCTCCTCATGCTGGAGACGATGACTGGAACCAGCGCTGCAGCGATAAGGAAAGCGATGATCAATGTGAGTGGCAGGTAGATGATCAGGTTGATCAAGAAGAGTCGCCAGGCTGAGCGCGACCAGCCCAGGCGAAACCCTGCCCGCCAGTTGACTTTCTCATGGCTGGCCTCGTACCCATCCACCATGCGGATCAACGCCACCTGGCTGACGTAGCGCCCAATGGTGAACAGGACGGTGATCAGCAAGAGCACGACGATTAGCGCAAGCACGATCCACAGTACCGATTGTTCGAAGTAAAGGGGAAATACGTGCGAAAACCAGCGCCCCATCTCGCCCCAGTCGCCCCCAAACCACTCGCCGCGGGGGAATTCAAAGGAACGCTCCATGGATTGGCGATAGGAGATCTGGTTGCCACCACCGGAAAAACCTCCCCCGCTGGTCAAGGCCAGGATGACGCCGAACAGCCATAATGCCTTGTACTCCCACAGGATGTTCCAGGCATGCTTTAATATCTGTGTGTGTTTCATGATTATTCTCCTTGTTCAAACCACCAGAGATGAGCAGGGTAGTGCACAAGCCAGCACCATAACTATATACGCAAAATGGGGCAAAAGTGTGCACAGAAATTTGGAAGATCTAAAAGGGGCTGCCTGCTTTTCAGACAGACATCATGACTTGCGGCCACCACAGGCGCGAAAATAGGCCGTGAAGCACCTATTCTCAAGCAAGCTCCAGGCATTTACCCAGGGGTTTCTCTTTTCTAGCGCCAACTTACCCGCTGGAATGGGGCGCCGATGCCAGCTCAACTGACGAATTCGCCGTTGCGATAGAAGACCTGCCCATCCACCAGGATTTCAGCGTCCTGGCGCATATCGCAGATCATGTCCCAGTGGATGACGCTGGTGTTGCGGCTGCCGGTTTCGGGGTAGCCAGCGCCCAACGCCATGTGGAAGGTGCCGCCGATCTTCTCGTCCAGCAGGATGTCGCGGGTGAAGCGGTTGATTTCCATGTTGGTGCCGATGGCGAATTCGCCCACGTAACGCGCCCCGGCGTCGCTGTCCAGCATCTGCAGGAGGAAGTCCTGGTTCTTGCGGGCGGTAGCTTTCACCACCTTGCCCTTCTCGAAGGTGAGCTCCACGCCATCGACCTCGCGACTCTGGTAAATGGCGGGGTAGGTGTAGCGCACCCAGCCCTCGAGCGATTCTTCCACGGGGCTGGTGTAGATTTCGCCATCAGGAAGGTTTTGCAGCCCGCAGGCGTTCTTGTAGATGCGCCCTTTGATCGATAGGTGCAGATCGACGTTCGGGCCGCGCAGGACCACCTGGTCGTGCCCCTGGATGCGGGCGACGTACTCCTCCTGCTTACGCTGCACGCCCTGCCAATAGGCCACCGGGTCTGGTGTGGCTTCGTCGGCGTGGCAGGCGCCGAAGAAGAAATCCTGGTACTCGGCATAGCCCATATCGGCTTCCATGGCGTACGCCGGGGTGGGGTAGAGGGTGCTCATCCAGCGCAGCGACTTGTCCGCACCGCGGCGCATCTGGGCGGCGAGCAGCCTGGCCATCGCCCTCTGGCGCCGAGCCTGGCGCGCCGGGTCCAAATTGCTCAAGGCGCGTGTGTTGGTCTCGGAGCGAATCTTGATCAGCACATCGAACTGCTCGTACGCCATCTGGTGGAAGAGCGGCACGAAATCGAGCTGCTCGTCGTTTGCGCCCGCGAAAAAAGCTTCATTTTGGCCCTGCAGCTCAAGCAATGGATGCGGGTGAGCGCCGCGAGCGAGCACCTGCTCGTAGATAGCGCGCACAAGCGGTTCGGCGTACGTGGGCGCGGTGATCGCCACGCGATCGCCGGGTTTGATCTTGTGCGAATGGTCGACCAGAATCTGGGCAAATTTGCGATGACGGATATCTGTCACGGAAGCCTCCTCGCTCACAGGCTGAAAAAACGATGAGATTATATCATTTCGGTAAACCTCATTATAATTGTGAGGACGCATCCCATCCGGAGGCAAAAGCATTTATCATGGAAAAATCCGCACAGGTGCAAGGCTATTTGCAGGGCAAACTCGACGAGTACCTGGACGTCTTGCGCCGGATGGTCGCCATCAACAGCTTCACAGCCAACGCCGCGGGGGTCAATCGCCTGGGTGAGCTCACCGCCGGGTGGTTCGCCGGGCTGGGGTTCCAGGCGGAGAGCGTCCCCTCCTCCAATTTGGATTTTGGCCGCCACCTGTTTCTCAGCCGCCCCGCGGCTGGGCCTGGAGCTCGCCCGGTAGTAGCCATGGTCTCCCACCTGGACACGGTTTTCCCGCCTGAGGAGGAAGAACGCCACCAGTTCCATTGGCGTGTGGAGGACAAACGCATCTACGGACCGGGGACGGTAGACATCAAGGGCGGCACGGCGCTGATGTACATGGTGCTGGACGGCTTGCGCACCTTTTACCCGCAGGTTTTCGAGGCGGTGGACTGGCGGTTGTGCTTCAACGCCTCCGAGGAGCGCCTGACCGACGACTTCGGCCAAGCTTGCTTCCAACGCCTGCCGGCGAACACCCTGGCCTGCCTGGTTTTCGAAGGTGGCAACATCAAAGACGAGAAGTTCCTGCTGGTCACTGCCCGCAAGGGGCGCGCCACCTTCCGGGTGAGCGTGGAGGGGCGCTCGGCGCACGCCGGTAACAACCACGCCAACGGCGCCAACGCCATCGTGCAGATGGCGCACACCATTCAGAAAATCGCCGCGCTGACCGATTACAGCCAGCAGCTCACCTTCAACGTCGGCTGGGTGCGCGGCGGGGTGGTTGTCAACCGCGTGCCGCACTTCGCCGAGGCCGAAGTCGAGATGCGCACCTTTACCGCCGCTACATTCGATGGGGGTGTGCGCCGCATGTTGGCGTTGAATGGCGTCTCGGACGTGGTCAGTGCGGATGGCTTCGCCTGCAAGGTGAGCGTCCAGTTGCTGGACCAGTCGGCGCCGTGGCCGCCCAACGCTCACACTGAGAACCTGTACGCCGTCTGGGAAAGGACCGCTTGCGCTCTGGAAATGCAGGTGGAACGCGAGGAACGCGGCGGATTGAGCGATGGCAATTACCTCTGCCAGTGGTATCCGACCCTGGATGGCCTGGGACCGGCAGGGAATAACACGCATTGTTCCGAGCGCGACCTGGCCAACGGCAAGGACCAGGAGTTTGTGCTGGTGTCCTCCATGGCGCCCAAGGCGACGCTCGACATTTTTGCCCTGCTTGACCTGCTCGAATCTGCTGGCTAGCTGTCACACTGGCGAACACCCCACGCCTGCTGCAGGCCGGGAGTAAAGGAACATCCATGAAACAGGCCTTTCAAAATCTGCGCGATGGCCAGACAGTCGTCATCGAGACGCCGCCGCCCTCCGCCCGGCCGGGGACCGCCCTGGTGCGCACCGCCGCCTCGCTGGTCTCGGCGGGAACCGAGCGTATGCTGGTCGAATTCGCCGAGAAATCGCTCCTGGGCAAGGCGCGCGCCCGCCCCGACCTGGCGCGCCAGGTGTGGGATAAGGCCCGCCGCGAAGGGCTGCTCACCACGCTGGAAGCAGCCTTCAACCGCCTCGACCAGCCCATGCCGCTGGGCTACTCCAGCGCGGGCACGATCCTGGCTCTGGGGGAGGGGATGGGGGGCTTTCACGCCGGCGAGCGCGTGGCCTGCGCCGGTGGCGGCTACGCGGTGCACGCCGAGCTGGCGGTGGTGCCGCGCAACCTGCTAGCGCGCCTGCCGCAGCAGGTGGATTTCGAAGCGGGCGCATTCGCCACGCTGGGGGCGATAGCCCTGCACGGCTTCCGCCTCGGCGGGGCGCAGCTCGGCGAGCGGGTGGCCGTTATTGGGCTTGGATTGCTCGGGCTGTTGAGCGCCGTCATCGCTCGCGCCGCCGGTTGTCAGGTGTTGGGCATCGATCTGGATGAAAGCCGCGTAGCATTGGCGCAGGGGATGAATCTGCAGGCTGTCCCGCGCCAGGGCGCCGAGGAAGCTGCCCGTAGCTTCTCCCAAGGATTGGGCTGCGACGTCGTACTGGTGTGCGCCGATACGCCATCGACCGATCCTGTGGAGCTTGCCGGGGCGATCGGGCGCGACCGGGGTAGGGTGGTGGCCGTGGGCGCGGTGGACATGCGCCTGCCGCGCAAGGCCTATTACGCCAAAGAGCTGTCCTTCATCGTCTCGCGCTCCTACGGCCCCGGACGTTACGACCCGGTTTATGAAGAAGCCGGCGTGGATTACCCACCGGGTTACGTGCGTTGGACGGAAGGTCGCAACCTGCAGGCTTTCGTCGACCTGCTGGCCGAGGGCAGGCTGGAGGTACGACCGCTGATCAGCCACCGCTTCCCGATCGACCAGGCGCCGCAAGCTTACGCCCTGATCAGTGGGAAGCGCCAGGAGCCCTACCTGGGAGTCCTGCTCACCTATCCGGCTGAGGCGCCGGAAATCGCCGTTGACAGGCTGGCTCCCCAAGTCCAAGAGGGGGCGCCATCCACCCCCAGCTTACCGCGCCGCCCCGCTGCCCAACGGGTACGCCTGGGCGCGCTGGGGGCTGGCAACTTTGCCAGCAACGTCCTGCTGCCAGTCTTGAGCAAGCTGGATTCGGTCGAGCTGGTCGGCGTGGCATCCGCCTCCGGCGCCAGTGCGCAGAACGCCCGGCAGCGCTTCGGTTTTCGCTATGCCAGCAGCGACGAGAAGCGCCTGTTCGCAGACCCTGAGATCGATGCCGTAGCTATCCTCACCCGGCATCACCTGCACGCCGAACAGGTGCTGGCGGCGCTGGGTGCGGGCAAGCACGTCTTCTGCGAGAAACCCCTCGCCCTGCGCCCGGAAGAGCTGGACGAGATTCTGGCTGTCCTGCGCCAGGCGCCCAAGGAGGCGCCCATCCTGATGGTGGGTTTCAACCGCCGTTTCGCCCCCTTGATGGCTTCGCTCAAGGGCTTCCTGGAGCCGCGCCGCGAGCCGTTCTACGCCCACTACCGGGTGAACGCCGGCGCCATCCCCCTGACGCACTGGACACAAGACCCCCACCTGGGCGGCGGCAGGATCATCGGTGAGGCGTGTCACTTCATCGACGCGTTGACCTTCCTGGTCGGGCAGCCGCCTGTCAGCGTGGCAGCGCGCGGCCTGCCGGACGGTGGGGTGTACCAGGAGGACAACCTGGAAATCACCTTGCGCTTCCCGGACGGTTCCCTGGGCAGCGTGGCTTACCTGGCGAACGGCGACCGCGCCTTCCCCAAAGAGCGGCTGGAGGTCTTCTGCGGCGGCAAAGTGGCTGCCCTGGAGGATTATCGCTCGCTGGAGCTGGCGGCGGGCGGGCGGCGCAGGACGCAGCGTTCACCGTGGAGGCAGGATAAGGGGCATTGCGCCGAGTGGCTGGCATTCAGCCACGCCATCCTGCACGGTGGACCTCCTCCCATCCCGTATGCCCACCTGGCAGGGGTGACCCGGGCGTCGTTCGCCGCCGTCCAGGCCCTGCGCAGCGGGGAGACGGTGACCCTACCTGACGAATTGATCTCGTAAGCTCCGGTGGAATTCAGGCTTGAAATGGGGAGGCCCGCCGGAGGGCAGGTTGACCACCCCGGGCATGCCCGCCTGGTGGGAGCGGAACAGGTCGCGCTGCGGCGCTAGCCGCCCCCCCGCTTGCTGTTCCAGGCGACGAACGGCCAGCGGAACGCCAGGCTAAGCGGGACGACAACCACGGTCGCCGCGCTGGTGAATGTGCCCGGCAGGAAGTACCCCTCCGCGCTGCCGGAGAGCCTGGCCAGCAGGATGGCGACGATCGCTGCCCCCAACCCGCCCAGGGCGTACGTCAACGGCTGGCGTTTGAGCAGGCGCGCGGCTCTAATTAGCACGGCCAGCGCCAGCGCCCCCAGCAACGGGGTGCGTGTTACAATCCCAGGCAACCACTAATGAACAGGACACACTGGCTTCAGCGCATTGCGATCGGCTTCAAGGCAGCCCGCCAGCTTGGTTGGGCGCAGGTGAGCGCCTACGCCCTGTACGAATTTGGGTTGCGCAGTGGGCATTACCGCCGGGTCGTGGCCCGGCAGACCCGCACCGATCACCTTCCCGAGGGGGCTTTCCGACTGGAATCCCCCCTACCTCCTCCCGATCGCCAGGCGCTGCTGGCAGCCATCGGCAAGGAAGGCCTGAAGCGCTTGCGAGAGGAAGCCAACGAGATCGTCGCTGGGAAGGCGCGCCTGTTCGGCGGACCCGCCCGGCCGCTGCTGCTGGACCCGCCCGCGCCGCCCCTCCCCTGGACGGCGTACGCGCACGGCGAGCTTTCCGGAGCAGGCAGTGAGACAACCGAACTAGAACAGGACATCAAATTCACCTGGGAGGCCGCTCGCATGGGCTGGGCGTACACGCTAGCGCGCGCCTATACCCTGACCGGTGACGAGCGCTACCCGGCATCTTTCTGGGAGCGCATCGAGGCTTTCTTGCAAGCCAACCCGCCCGGCGTGGGGGTGCATTGGGCGTCAGCGCAGGAGGTGGCGATGCGACTGAT
>JAQUAE010000087.1 GCA_028687395.1 Anaerolineales bacterium
GCCCTGGCATTCAGCGTGGACACCAGCGGCGCGCCTGGCATGCAATGGCTGGAAACCCGCCTGGGGCTCATCCGACCCAGGCTGGAATGGGAAATCAAGGAGGCGAGCGCCTGATGCTGGCTGGCAAAAAGCAAGTCAAGCGCCTGCTCGGCGAGCTCCCCCTGACAGCCGAGATGTACTGGCACCTGCGCCAGCCAGGGAAGCCGGTCGCCAGGAATTTCTCCCTGCGGCGGGTGGAAAACGCCCTGCCGGAGTGGCGGGCGCAGGTCGAGAAGGCGTTTCAGGAGAACCCGCCAGAGCCGGGGGAGGGCAAGCGCATCCTCTTGTTCAGCATGTTGCGCTACTGGATCGAGCACGCCACATTACTAGGGATGGCGCTGGCTGGTTTGGGTCACCAGCCGACGCTGGCCTTTCTGCCCTATCCCAACTGGAGGAAACCCGCCAACCACTTCGATCTGCGGCGGAACAACCTGTACGCCAAAAGCGCACTGCGCCCAGCGGCGCCGTTGCTCAAGGCGGTATCCTTCCTCGACGAGGGACAGGACAGTCGGGAGGCCTTCCACAAGCTGCCGGAGGGGTTACGCCAGGCGATCGAAGAAGTCGCCCTGCGCGATGCGCAGTACACGCTGCAAATCGAAGAGTTCGACAAGGACGACGCCAACCAGGAAGCTGGCAGGCTCTACCAGTTACGCCTGGAACGCGATAGCCAGGCCGCCCTGGCGGCGCTGAGCTGGATGCAGGCCAACGCGCCCGACGTGGCGCTGATTCCCAACGGGAGCATCCTCGAGATGGGGGCGGTCTACCGCACGGCGCGCTTCTTGGGCGTGCCAGTGGTGACTTACGAGTTTGGCGAACAGCGCAAGCGTATCTGGCTGGCGCGCGATGCGGAGGTGATGCGCCAGGAGACTAGTGAGCTATGGACTGCACGGCAGGGAGGCTCGCTTGCATCCGCGCAGACGGAGCTCATCCGCTCCCTGTTCACCTCCCGCCAGCGCGCTGACCTGTGGCAGAATTTCTCCCGCCGCTGGCAGGGCGTGCCCAGCCAGGGAGGCGAGCAGGTACGCGCCGAGTTGGGCCTTGACGGGCGCCCCACCGCCCTGCTGGCAGCCAACGTGATCGGCGACAGCCTGACCCTCGGGCGCCAGGTGTTCAGCCGCTCGATGACCGAGTGGCTGGTCAAAACGGTGCAGTATTTTGCGGAACGCCCCCAGGCGCAATTGATCGTGCGCGTCCACCCCGGCGAGCGTTACACGCAGGGCCCTTCGGTGGCCAGCGTGGTCGAAGCCGCCGTGGGACGCCTGCCAGCGCACATCCACCTCATCCCGGCGGGAGCGGAGGTCAACACCTACGACCTGATGGCCGTCTCCGACATCGGGCTGGTGTACACCACCACGACAGGCATGGAAATGGCGATGAGCGGATTGCCGGTCGTCATCGCCGGTGAGACGCACTATCGCGGCAAGGGCTTCAGCCTGGACCCGCAAAGCTGGGAATTATATTACGCCGCGCTGGAGGGCTTCCTGGCTGGAGACGAGCGCCTGCGCCTATCCGCGGAGCAAGTCGAACTGGCCTGGAAATACGCCTACCTCTTCTTCTTCGAGTACCCCCTTCCCTTCCCATGGCACCTGCACTTCTGGGACGAGCTGAAAACCTGGCCGCTGGACCGCGTGCTTGCACGAGAAGGGCAGGCGCTCTTCGGCGAGACGTTCCGCCTGTTGGCTGGCGAACGCAGAGACTGGACAAAGGAGAATCATCCGCATGAACTGGAGCGATAAAGTCGTCCTGGTAACAGGCGGCACCGGCTCTTTTGGACAAAAATTCGTGGAGATCATGTTGCGCGAGTATCATCCCGCCAAGCTGATCATCTTCAGCCGCGACGAGCTGAAACAACACGAGATGCGCACCAGCGGTTTCGACCACCCCACGCTGCGCTATTTCATCGGCGACGTGCGCGACCTGCAGCGGTTGCAACGCGCCATGCAGGGGGTGAACATCGTGGTGCACGCCGCAGCCCTCAAGCAAGTGCCCGCCTGCGAATACAACCCGATGGAGGCGATCAAGACCAATATCCTGGGTTCGAGCAACGTGATCGAGGCCGCGCTGGACGAGCGAGTGTCGCGCGTCCTGGCATTGAGCACCGATAAAGCAGTGAGCCCGGTCAACCTGTACGGGGCGACCAAGCTGGCGGCGGAGAAATTGTTCGTGCAGAGCAACGCCTACGCAGCCAGCACCCCCACCCGCTTCAGTTGCGTGCGCTATGGCAACGTGGTGGGCAGCCGCGGCAGCGTCATCCCCATGTTCATCAAGCAGCGCGAAAACGGGCGCCTCTCCATCACCGACGCGCGCATGACCCGCTTCTGGGTTGACCTGGACCAGGGCGCCTACTTCGTCATCCACTGCATCGAGCAAATGGAGGGTGGCGAGGTCTTCGTGCCCAAGATACCCAGCATGAACATCATGGACCTGGCGCGGGCGGTGGCGCCACAGGCGGAGATCGAGGTGATCGGCATCCGCCCCGGCGAGAAGCTGCACGAGCTCCTGATCAACGAGGACGAGGCGCGTTCCACAGTGGAGCTGGAGGACATGTACGTGGTGCAGCCCACCACGGAGTTCTGGTTCGGTCACACCTGGCAGGCGAAAGGTCAGCCGCTGCCGGAGAACTTTCGTTACGCCAGCGACACCAACCCTCATTGGCTGACCGTTGAGGAAATCCGCGCCTACATCTCTCCCTTCGAGGCGTGAGGAAGACAAATGGTAAGGAGAACCATGCGCCCGTACCTAGCCCACCGGCTTGAAGCGCAGCCCACCCCGCCCTATCAGGGTGAGAGGCTTACGGTTCGTATGGGTATAAGCCATGCGCATCCTGGTGACCGGCGCCAGCGGTTTGTTGGGTCTGAACCTGGCGTTGGCGGTAGCCCGGCGTCACACCGTCTACGGCACGGTGAGAGGCCAGCGGCTGCACACCGACGCTTTTCATCAAGTTCAAGCAGACCTGCTGGCTCCTGGCGCAATGGAGGCCGTGCTCGACGAAGCCCGACCGGATTGGGTGGTCCATTGCGCCGCAATGGCGAACGTCGACGCCTGCGAGGCTGATCCAGCCCAGGCGCGCAAAGTAAATAGCGAACTCCCCACCCGGCTGGCTGAGCATGTCGGTAGGGGCGGAGCGCGCCTGGTGCACGTTTCCACCGACGCGGTATTCGACGGGCGCCGCGGCGATTACGGCGAAGAAGACGAGCCTAACCCGTTGAGCGTCTACGCCCGCACCAAGCTGGAAGGGGAGCGCCTGGTGGCCGCGGCCAACCCGCAGGCGATCATCGCCCGGGTGAACTTCTACGGCTGGAGTTTGAGCGGGAAGCGCAGCCTGGCCGAATTTTTCTTCTACAATCTGCAGGCTGACAAACAGGTGTTGGGTTTCACCGACGTCTACTTCTGTCCCTTGTTCGTCGACGACCTGGCTGAGCTACTCCTACGCATGCTGGAGACTAGGCTCAGCGGCCTCTATCACGTGGTGTGCCGCCAGTCGAGCAGTAAATACGAATTTGGTGTGCAACTGGCCCGCCGCTTCGGCCTGGACGCCGGGTTGATCACCCCCGCCAAGCTGTCCGAGGCGGGGTTGGTCGCCAGCCGCTCGCCCCGCCTGACGCTGCGCACTGACAAGCTCACCCGTGAATTAGGCGAAGCGCCCCCGGATTTATCCACCGGCCTGGAGCACTTCTACACGCGTTATCAACAGGGTTATCCACAATTTATTCAGGGATTAGGCGAATGAGCGGGCGCCTGCTCATGCACGCAACAGGAGACCAAAATGGAACTAAAAATTGGAACCCACACCATCAGCGAACGTCACCCGACGTACTTCATCGCCGAAATCGGCGCCAACCACGACGGCGACCTGGAGCGCGCCAGGCTGCTCATCCGCCTGGCCAAGGAAGCTGGCGCGGACGCGGCCAAGTTCCAGAACTTCCAGGCGCCCAAGATCGTCTCGGACTACGGCTTCAAATCGATGGGCAGCCAGGTCTCCCACCAGGCAACCTGGAAGAAGAGCGTCTTCCAGGTTTACCAGGAGGCTTCAGTGTCCTTCGAATGGACGCCGATCCTGAAGGCAGAATGCGACCGGGTTGGGCTCGATTATTTCTCCTCGCCCTATGATTTCGAGGCCATCGACATGCTGGACGGCTTTGTCCCCGCCTACAAGATCGGCTCCGGAGACATCGACTGGATCGAAGCGTTGGAGCGCGTGGCGCGCAAGGGCAAACCGGTGCTCCTGGCCAGCGGCGCAGCCACTATCGGCGAGGTGCAGCGCGCCGTGCACGCCATCCTGGCCATCAACCCGCAGCTCGTCCTGATGCAGTGCAACACGAATTACACCGCCTCGCTGGAAAATTACGACCACATCCATTTAAATGTACTCAAGACCTACGCCACGATGTTCCCGGAGCTGATCCTGGGCCTCTCCGACCATACCCACGGGCACGCCACGGTGTTGGGGGCGGTAGCCTTAGGAGCGCGGGTCATCGAAAAGCACTTCACCGACGACAACAACCGTGAAGGTCCCGACCACAAATTCGCCATGAACCCGACCACCTGGGCGGACATGGTGGCGCGCACCCGCGAGCTGGAGCGCGCCCTGGGCTCGGCGGATAAGACCATCGTGGCCAATGAACGCGACACCGCCATCGTGCAGCGCCGCTGCCTGCGGGCGGCGCGCGACATCCACGCCGGCGAGCGCTTCACGCGTGAGATGATCGACGTTCTGCGCCCCGCCACGCCCGGCGCCATTCCTCCCCACGAAATCCCCGCGGCGATCGGTACGCGCGCCGCCGCCGACATCCCCTCTGGTAAAGAGCTGCGCTGGACCGACCTGATCGCCTGACCCCGAGGCAGCCCGCAGCCGGGCTCAACCATGGCCCACGTCCTGTATTTCAGCCGCGATTACTCCACCCACGACCACCGCTTCCTGAGCGCGCTGGCGCGCAGCCAGCACCGCGTCTCATACCTGCGGCTGGAGCAGCGCGGCCACCCGCTGGAAGACCGGCCGCTGCCTCCCGAAGTGGAGCAGGTATCCTGGGCTGGCGGGCGTTCCCCTGCAAAGCTGCGCCACGCGCCGCGCTTGTGGGCCGATTTGCGCCGGGTGATCCGCCGCCTGCAACCGGACCTGATCCAGGCTGGGCCGCTGCAGACGGCTGCCCTCCTGGCAGCGCTCACCGGCTTCCGGCCGCTGATCAGCACCTCCTGGGGATACGACTTACTGCAGGACGCCCAGCGCAATCCCTTCTGGGAGTGGGCGACGCGCTACACCCTGCGCCGCAGTGCCATGATGGTCGGGGATTGCGATACCATCCGCCAGCTCGCCATCCGCTACGGGATGCCGGATGAGCGTATCGTCACTTTCCCGTGGGGGGTCGACCTGGCGCACTTCTCTCCCGGGACAAAAGGTGAGGATGGGAACTCGCCGGCCTTCACTCTGCTTTCGACGCGCGGCTGGGAGCCGGTTTACGGCGTGGACGTCCTGGCGCAGGGCTTCTGCCAGGCGGCGCGGCGGGTCCCAGAGCTGCGCCTGGTGATGCTGGGTAATGGCTCGCTGGCTGAGCGCCTGCGCCAGCTCTTCGCCCGGGAGGGAGTCAGCGAACGGGTGTTCTTTCCCGGACAGGTGGGGCAGACCAACCTGCCGGGTTACTATCGCTCGGCGGACCTGTACGTGAGCGCTTCGCACAGCGACGGCACCTCCATCTCCCTGCTGGAAGCCATGGCCTGCGGCTGCCCGGCGCTGGTCTCGGACATTCCCGGAAACCGGGAGTGGGTGACGCCCGGCGCCAATGGCTGGCTCTTCCCGGATAGCGACGCCGAGGTGCTGGCGGAGTGCATCCTGCATGCCTGGGAGGCGCGCGCCAGGCTGCCCGAGATGGGCGCCGCAGCCCGGCGGCTGGCTGAGCAGCGCGCCGATTGGACCAGGAACTTCCCCCACTTGCTGCGCGCTTACGACCTGGCGCTCAGCCGAGCGAGGTGATAGTAATGCCCGCACGTATCGTTGCCATCATCCAGGCGCGCATGGCCTCCACCCGCCTTCCCGGCAAGGTGCTGCTCGACATTGCTGGGGAGCCGATGCTGGCGCGGGTGGTCGAGCGCACACGGCGGGCGCAAACGGTCGCCGAGGTGGTGGTGGCCACCACCAGCGAAGCCTCCGACGACGCCATCCTGGCGCTGTGCCAGGCGCGCGGCGTCCGCTGCCATCGCGGCAGCCAGCACGATGTGCTCGACCGCTATTACCAGGCCGCCCGCGCCGCGCAGGCTAAAATCATCGTGCGCATCACTGCCGATTGCCCGGCCATCGATGCCCAGCTCATCGACCAGGTGGTCCTCGCCCTCTTCGGCTTGAACGGGCGAGGGAGCAGCCTGGCGGGGGGCGCGGGGATTAACAACGACCCGCGCTTCGACTTCGCCGCCAACCGCCTGCCGCCCCCGTGGGGGCGCACTTTTCCTATCGGATTGGATGCGGAGGTGTGCACCTTCGCCGCGCTGGAGCGCGCCTGGAAGGAAGCCAGCCAACCGCACCAGCGCGAGCACGTAATGCCCTACATTTACGAGCCGCAGCGCTCCGTGCACGTCACCACCCTGGTCGACGTCCCCACCGAGGCGCCGCCCGAGACGCCTGCCGGTTTCTTTCGCGTGCTGCGCGTCGACCACGACCCTGACCTCGGCGCCCTGCGCTGGACGGTGGACACCGCCGGCGACCTGGAGCTCATGCGCAGAATCTTCGCCCATTTCAGCGGCCGCGACGACTTCTCCTGGCAGGACATCCTGAGCCTCTTCAAGGAACAGCCGGAGCTGGCCGAGATCAACGCTGGGGTGAGCCACAAAAGCGTGCACGACGTGGACCAACACTACCGAGGGTAAACAAGCTCAGTATGGCTATACTGACCATTTTTTCCGCTCCCAAACCCTTCACCGATGGACACATCGACCTGATCCAGCGCAACGCCGTGCAGTCCTGGCGTCGACTGGAACCAGAGGCTCAGGTGGTGCTGGTGGGCGATGAAATCGGCATGGCCGAGGTTGCACGCGAGTACCAGGTGAGGCATGCCCCAGGGGCGGCGCGCAACGAGCAGGGCACCCCGCTGGTCAGCTCGATCTTCACCCTGGCGCACCAGTGCAGCCAGAGCCCCCTGCTGGCCTACGTGAACGCCGACATCCTGCTGCTGCCCGAGTTCTTGCAGGCGGCGGTGAAAGCCGCTGAACGGCTGGATAAGTTCCTGGTTATCGGCCGGCGCTGGAACCTGGAGATCACCCGGC
>JAQUAE010000088.1 GCA_028687395.1 Anaerolineales bacterium
AGGAGAACGCCGCGGGGAGCCTGGCGAGCGCAAAGGCAATCGCCCCCTGACCGAAAACCTGAGAGAGCAACGCCAGGCCGAGCAGGACCAGCCGGCCGCTGATTTCGGGCGGGAAAAGCGCCTCGCCGGAAATCAGTGTCACCGGCAGGAGGAGCAGCGTGGTCGTCGCCCCGCTCCAGGCCATGATGGTGGCGGTCGAGAAGCGGTCGCGCAGGGTCTTAACCGCCAGGATGTAGCCCGCGTAGAACACCGCCGTCAGCAGGCCAAGCAGGTCGCCAAGCAGGTGCTGGCTAGGCAGCGAAAAATTCTCTCCCACCAGGAAGACCACGCCCACCAGCGCCAGCGCCATCCCGCCGACGAATCCCAGCCCAACGCGCTGCTTGAAGATCAACCAGCCACCCAGGGCAACGAAGATGGGTGCAAAGTTAGGAAATAATGTGGCGTTGGCGACCGAGGTGAACTTGAGCGCCCAGTGCCAGATGAGGAGGTCCAGGGCGAAGAAGACGCCCGCCAGGGCAAGTTGCAGGTAATCGGAGCGGCTGGTGGGTTTGTAGGCCGTCGCATCGCCGCGCCGCTCCAGGCTCATCCAGAGCCACACGGCTGGCAAGGCCAACGCCAGCCGCCAGAACGCGGTAGCGCCAGGACCCACCTGGCTCAGACGAACAAAAATGGGGGCGAAGGCAATCGCCATTGCGCCCCCAAACAAAGCGTATATATAGAACTGTGTACCGAACTGGCGGCGAGTCTGCAGGCCGGTCCTGGTTTGAGAGAGGTGCGTTGACAAACCCGTGTCCTGTGCAACTGGTGTGCCAGCCCCCAAACTGACCGGCCTCGATTCTACTCGATTTTACAGATCAACCGCCCAGATAAGCCTTCTTCACCTCCGGGTTATTCAGCAGCTCCTCGGATTTGCCGGAGAGCACCAGGTTGCCATTCTCCAGGACATAGCCGCGCGAGGCAAATTTCAAGGCCATGCGGGCGTTCTGCTCCACCAGCAGGATCGTCGTGCCTTCCCGGTTGATATCGCGCAGGGCGTCGAAGACGTTCATCATCAGCAGGGGCGCCAGGCCCATGGAGGGCTCGTCGAGCAGCATCACTTTGCGCCCGCTCATCAAGGCTCTACCGACAGCCAGCATCTGCTGCTCTCCGCCGCTCAACGTCTCAGCTTTCTGGTTGATGCGCTCTTCCAGGCGGGGGAAGATGGCGAAGACGCGCTCGATATCCTTCTGGATGTCCTGCCCATTCTTGCGGGCGAAGGTGGCCAGCTTTAGGTTTTCGTAGACGGTCAGGTTACCGAACAAGCGCCGCCCCTCGGGCACGTGAGAAATGCCCAGCTCGCTGACCACTTTATCGGCAGGATAATCCAGCAGGTCCTTGCCCATGAAGGTCATCTTCGACCCGGCTTCTGCCGGAATCAGGCGGGAGATCGCTCGTAGGGTGGTGCTTTTACCTGCCCCATTGGCGCCGATGATGCACACGATTTCACCTTCATCTACATCGAAGGAGATGCCGTGCAGGGCTTTGATGCGGTCGTAGGACACTCGCAGGTTTTCAATCGAGAGCAACATCAGGCCTCTACCTCCTTCCCCAGGTAAGCGTCGATCACCTGGGGATTATTGCGGATCTCCTCCGGCGCGCCCTCCGCAATCACCTCACCGAAGACCAGGGTTTGAATCCGCTCGCACAGGTCCATGACCACCTTCATACGGTGCTCGATCAAGAAGATCGCCATGCCCAGCTCCTTGTGCACCTCGCGCACGATGTTCATCATGTCGATCAGCTCTTCCGGGTTCATGCCCGCGGTGGGTTCGTCGAGGAAAAGGATCTTGGGCTCGGTAGCCAGGGCACGGGCCAGCTCCACCCGGCGCTGCACGCCATATGGCAGGTTGGTCACCACCGTGTTGGCGAAGCGATCGGTGTGGGTCAGTTTCATCAAGCGCATGGCGTGAGCCTCGATCTCCGCTTCCTCCCGGTGGCGCTGAGGGGTGCCCAAGAACGCTCCCACCAGCCCGTAAGTGATTTTGGAATAACGCCCCAGCCTCACATGCTCCAACACAGTCATGTGCCGCCACAGGCGCAGGTTTTGGAATGTCCTGCCGATGCCCATCGAGGCGATCTGGTGAGGCTGCAACCCAACGATGCTAGCGCCATCCAGGGCCAGTTTCCCCTCGCTGGGTTTGTACACGCCCGTGATCAGGTTGAAGATGGTGGTCTTCCCTGCTCCATTAGGCCCGATCAGGCCGCGGACTTCGCCTTTTTCTATCGACAGGTTGTAGTCATGCACGGCGCGCAACCCGCCGAAGAAATGTGTCATGTTCTCAACTTGAAGCAGCGGCATCATCCACCTCTTTCTCCTTTTTGTGCTTGGGCTGGAGCATGGCGCTCACGTCGAACTCCCGGAAGGCAATCAACCCGGTCGGGCGGTAGATCATCACCAGGATCAGCAAGACCGGGATGATGATCCACTTGTACAGCTCCAGTGCGCGCAAGGCCTCACTGAGCAGGGTGAAACCCACCGCGCCGAAAATCGAGCCGACCACCGAGTTCAGGCCACCGAAGTAAACCATGGCCAGGACTTCCGCCAGCTTTTGCACGCCGAAGGTGCTGGGGTTGACGTAGCGCAGCACATGGGCAAACAAACCCCCAGCCACACCCGCCCAGAAGGCGCCGAACAGGAAGGCAATCATCTTCGTCTTGCTGGTATTCACCGTCATCGAGCTGGCCGCCAGCTCGCCATCCCGCACCGCGCACAAGGCTTTGCCCATGGTCGAGCGCACGAAGTTATTGATGATCCACACGCTGATCACCGTCCAGGCAAACACGGTGGGCAGGTTGGCCCAGTCTGGCTGGCCACGAAAACCGCGCGGCCCACCGACAATTTCCAGGTTCTCGATCAGGCTCTTGACGATGAACATGAACGCCAGGGAGATGATCGCCAGGTAGTCGCCGCGCGTTCGGAAGGAAGGCACCGCCACCAGGATCGCGCCGAGGGCCGCCACTGCCCCGCCCAAGATCAGGATCAACGGGAAGATGAACGGTCCAATGGCGGGTGGCAAGAGGGCGTCCCCAAAGACGCTGCCATCCACGAAGAAAAGCACGCTCAACACCGAAGCGGTGTAGGCGCCCAGGGCCATGAAGCCGGGATGCGAGCAGGAAAATTCGCCCATATAGCCGTTGACCACGTTCAGGCTCAAGGTCAAGATTACGGCAATCAGGATCAGCTTGACCACCAAGGCGCGGTAATCATTCAAGCTCGACCAGATGTGCAAAGCCGCGTAGAGCACGCCCAGGTGAACAATGGCTGAAACGACAATAGGATATTTCAACAGGGCGGCTGCCAGCTTGTTCAACGGGTCGCGCAAGGCGCGGGCGACAATGAACACCGGCAGGAGATAGATCACCAGCACGTAGCATATCGCGCTGGGGATGAGCAGGGGTGTTTTGAGAGCAATGTCAAATCCAAACAACACTGGCGCCTTTGACATCCCTACCAGGCGGGCGAAGGTATTTCCCACCAGATTTTCCAGGATGGCAGCCACCAGTGCACCCAATAGCCAGCCGAGCATCGGCACGGTGGTGAACTGCTCCCAGGTCTTGGAGACCCATTGACGTACCCCACTTTTGCTAGACGTCATTGTTTGCATCCTTTCATCCATAGCATTTCCACGCTTTCTCTTTTCCCTTCCAGACGGGTGGTTTACAGGCGCAACTGAGCGCTGTAAGCCTCGCCAAAGAACCCGTGCGGACGGAAGGTCAGGATGAGCAGAATGATGCTATAGGCGATTAAATCGCGCACCGTCGAGGGGAAGATGATGGCGACGAAGATTTCGATGAACCCGAGCAAGAAACCGGCTAACGCCGCCCCGAGCACCGAACCTCTCCCACCCAGGATGGCAGCCACGAACGCCTTCCAACCGAACAGGATGCCCATGTACGGGTCCAGGATCGGGTACGCCACGCCAAATAAAATCCCCGCAGCGGCAGCCAGCGCGGAGCCAATCGCAAAGGTCAACACGGCGATAGTGTTGATCGAGACCCCCATGAGGGGCACGACGAAGAAATCGTACGCCATCGCCCGGACGGCCATCCCCCACTTGGTGCGTTGGATGAACAGGTGTAAAGCCAGCATCAGCGCCAGGGACACCGCCACGATCATAATCTTGGTATTGGTCACGCTGACGCCAGCGAAGGTGAAGGTTTGGGTTTCGATCAGGTCGGGAAATTTCTTGCGGCTGGCTCCCAACAGCGCCAGGTTGCCGGTCTCCAGGATGATGCCGATCATCAACCCGGTGATGGCGGCGGAGGCGCGCGGCGCACCGCGCAGCGGGCGGTAGCCGATGCGCTCGACCGCTATGCCCACGAAGGAGGTCAGGAACATCGAGATCAGGATGGTCAGGAGCAGGATCAACCATCCCGGCATCGCCACCGTCCCTGTAGCGGAGAGGGCAATCAACCCGGAGGCTACAAAGAAGCCAATGTAGGAGCCGGTCATGAAGATATCGCCGTGGGCGAAGTTGAAAAGCATCAGGACGCTGTACACCATGGAGTAGCCCAACGCGATCAGAGCGTAGAAGCTACCCCATTGCAGGGCGTTGATCAGGTTTTGCAGGAAAAATGCCATGAGTAACGCTCCCCATATTCAAGAAAAGGTGGGCGCAGGGAACAGGCCCTGGCCCACCCTTTGTTGTAATCAGCAATGATCGTCGCGTCGATCAGCATCGCGAGGGCAAGACGAAGTTTACGCGGGGGTGCTTATGGGCAAACCGACTTGTAGAAAGTGAACTCACCTTGATCGCTGATCTTCACGATCACCGCGCATTTGATCGGGTCGCCTTCCTCGGTGAAGGTCATCTTACCGGTGATGCCTTCGAAGTCCTTGATCTTGGCCAACGCGTCGCGCGCGCACTTGCGGTCGGCGTCCAGGTCGCCAGTGATCGTCCCGCAATCCTGAATAGCCTGGGCGGCGATGCGAATGGCGTCCCAGGTCAAGGCAGCCACGTCATCGGGAACGTAACCGTGCTTGGCGTTGTAGCGATCGATGAACTCCTTGGTGGCGCCGGTGGCGCCGGCAGCAGCATAGTGCGTGCTGAAGAACAGCCCATTGCACGCATCGCCGCACAGGTTCATCAGTTCCGCCGAGCCCCAGCTATCCGAGCCCACGATTGGGTTGGCGAAGCCCAGCTCGCGCGCCTGCTGGACGATCAGAGCCACCTCATTGTAGTACTGGGGGTGAAGAGGAATTCAGCCCCAGCTTCCTTGATCTTGGTGAGCTGAGCGCTGAAGTCGATGTCCTTGGTGGTGAAGCTCTCGTAAGCCACGACCGAGCCAGCGCCATGCAGGTCTTCCCAGGCCTTCTTGAAGTATTCTGCCAATCCCTTGGGGTAGTCGCTGGCGACGTCATATAGCACTGCCGCCTTGGTGTAGCCGAACTCCTCGGTAGCGAAGTTAGCCACCACCGGCCCCTGGAAGGGATCCAGGAAGCAGGCGCGGAAGACCCATGGGCGGTCCTTGGTGGTCGCCGGGTTGGTGGACCACGGGCTGATCATGGGTGTGGACAGGTTGTTGGCGATTTCACCCGCGGGCACGGCTTGCTTGGAAGCCTGCGGCCCGACAATGATCAAGACCTCGTCCTGCGTGATCAACTTGGTGTTAGCAGCCGCAGCCGACTCGGCTTTGGACTCGTTGTCCTCGATCACCAGCTCGACCGGATACTTCTTGCCGCCGACATCCAAACCGCCGGCTGCGTTGATGTCCTCCAGCCACATCTCGGCGGCGTACTTGGTGCCCTCGCCGACCTTGGGGATGTCGCCGGTGATCTCCGCGTTGATGCCGATTTTGATAGTTTGCGGCGCCGCTGGCTGGCACGCTCCCAACAAGAAAGCTCCGACCAAAACCAAGACTGTGAGCACGTGCAAACGAATCTTCATCTCATCTCCTCTCTATCCACATATGCGGTTGTTTGAAAGAAACTGATTTGAGAAATTGGTGCAGAGCTACTCACTAATGAACAGTCCCAGTCATCACCTCCTTGTTCACCCAGACTTGTGAATGGCCGTACCAAATGCCGGGACTCCCAGAGTAGACCGTGATGGATGAATCCAAGCTATCCCCCATAACTCATACGCCCGGTTTGGTTCTTTGAAGCTGCGTTGCGCCGGTGAAACTCTTGGTATGTATTGTAGAAAAGTATCCCCATCCCGAGGTACCATCCTTGCACTCACAGCCCCACCTGAACCAGACGCGTACCCATGTTGACGTCTACCAGTGTAATCTATTTCATTCGCAGTGTCAACATGGCGCGCTCTTTTGGCGCGCCAGCCCGCCCCGCAAATGGGTGTATACTTACGCCCATATTTAGATGGGAATAGTCTGCATTCAGCCCGGAGGCCGCGGGCATTTCGTTCCCACTGCGGCTTCCGAGTCTAACTTACTGGGGAGCCCTTAATGATCAAGATCACCCGCGAAGACGCCCTGGAATACCACCGCCTGGATGGCCGGCCGGGCAAGATCGCCATCCTACCCACCAAGCCGATGTCCACCCAGCGCGACCTGTCCATGGCCTACACGCCCGGCGTGGCCGTGCCGGTGGAGGAAATCGAGAAGCACCCCGAGCTCGGCTACGAATATACCGCCAAGGGCAACCTGGTGGCGGTGGTCACCAATGGCACCGCCATCCTGGGCCTGGGCGACCGCGGCGCGCTGGCCGCCAAGCCGGTGATGGAAGGCAAGGGCGTGCTCTTCAAGAAGTTCGCCGACGTAGACGTCTTCGACATCGAGGCCGACACGCACGACCCCAACCAGGTGATCCAGGTGGTCGCGGCGATCGCCCCCACCTTCGGCGGCATCAACCTGGAGGACATCAAGGCGCCGGAGTGCTTCTACATCGAAGAGAAGCTCAAGGCGATGCTGGATATTCCCGTCTTCCACGACGATCAGCACGGCACGGCGATCATCTCAGCAGCCGCCCTGCTCAACGGGCTGGAGTTGGTGGGCAAGCCCATCGACGAGGTTACCATCGTCGTATCGGGCGCCGGGGCTTCAGCCATCTCCTGCGCCGAGCTGATGGTGCAATTGGGAGCTCAGCGCAAGAACATCACCCTGGTAGACACGCGCGGCGTGATCTACCAGGGGCGACAGGAAGGCATGAACCAGTACAAGCAGCGCTTCGCCGGGGACACGCCGGCGCGCACCCTGGCCGAGGCCGTGCGTGGGGCGGACGTGTTCTACGGAT
>JAQUAE010000089.1 GCA_028687395.1 Anaerolineales bacterium
GCTGGAACGTTGTAAGAATTGGCCAGCGCGGTGCGCACGGTTACCGGCCCGTGAAAGCGCTCGTCGTAATTGACTGGCTTATAGGGCGGGCGCGTGTCGGCGGGATTGCCCGAGGGAGGAAATTCGGTGGGGACGTCCCAGATCAGGGTGGCAGGGGTCCAGCCCTTCTCGAAGGCAGCCAGGTAGGTAATGGGCTTGAACGCCGACCCGGGCTGGCGCGGGCTGACGGCCATATTGACCTGTCCGGAGATATCCACCGACTCAAAATCCGCCGAGCCTACCATGGCCAGTATCTCGCCGGTGGAGGGGCGGATGGCCACCAGCGCGCCGTTGGTCACGTGCTGGTCCTTCAGCTTCGCCACGCGCTTGCTCACAGTTTTCTCGCCAAAACTTTGCAGCTCAGGATCCAGTGTGGTATAGACACTGAAACCTGAGCGATAGATGGTCTGGGGGTCGTACTGCTGTTCGAGCAGCGTGCGGATGTAGTTCACCCAATGCGGGTTATTCATGGGCACGTCCGGCGAGGGGAACTGGTAATTGCGTATCTCGTCCGCGGCCGTCGTGGCGGCAACCACATCCACACACACCCGCCGGGGACTGTTGCTCACGAAGATGCAGCCTTGTTCCTGGCTGAGGCGATACATCAAAACGAGCACGTTCTCCTGGCGATCCAGGGTGAGTTCACGGTTGGTGTGCACATCGTACACCGAGGGCGCCTGGGGTAGCCCAGCCAGAAACGCCGCCTGCGCCAGGGTGAGCTTTTCGGCAGTGGTGCGGAAATACGTCTCGGCAGCCGCCTGAACTCCGTAAGCCAGGTTGCCATAGTAGTTTTCGTTCAGGTAGAGCTCGAGGATTTCATCCTTGGTGTAGCGGCGGGTGATCTCGGCGGCCAGGATGGCTTCACGCATCTTGCGTTCGTAGCTGCGGTTGCTGCGCTCCTCCGGGGTGAAGAGCAGGTTGCGCGCCAGTTGCTGGGTGATGGTGGATGCGCCGGAGACGGTCTCTCCGCTCTGAAAGTTCTGGTAAAAGGCGCGGAAAATTGCCCAAACGTCGAAGCCAGGATGGCTGTAGAAATCCTTGTCCTCGGTCGCCAGCGTGGCTGCTACCAGGTAGGGGGAGATCTTGTCGATGGCGACGTAGGTGCGCCGCCCAGCAGATGGGTCGAGAATCTCGTAGAGCACATTCCCGTTGCGGTCGAGGATGCGCGTGGTCTCGAATTGGGAGGCGCGGGTGCGCAAATCCTCCACGTTGGGCAGGTCGCGGGCGATGTTGTAGTATTGGAAGATGACTATCGAGAAACCGCACAAGACCAGGACAACGAGCGTGAACAGTGCGGCGACGAAAGAGCGCGCCAGGCAGCCCCAGGCTGGCTGCCAATCGAAGCTGCTTTGAGGCGCGCCGCGTGGCGGGGCTGGGGGCGCCGGACGGCGATAGGACTGCGCCGGGCGAGTGCTGATTGAGGGACGGGTGGGCTTGTAAGCCGAGGGGGTAACTCGCGTGGCGTCCACATCGATTTCGTCAACCCGCCGCGGCAAGGGCAGCCCTTGGGTGCCTATGGCGGGCGGCGCGGTTTGGGGGGTGTTCCCCATCGGTAGCGGTGGTGGCGGAGTCTCACGCAGGCTTTCGGGTGCTGGAACCGGGGCGGGCTCAGGAGACGCTGCAGCCTGGCCTTCGATCGTTGGGGCAGGCTCCGCTTCTTCTTCATCATCTGGAAACCAACCCGCGGTCATGGCCGGGTGCTCTCCCAGGTCTGGCGATTCGCCAGCGCGATCCGGAGCCAGTCCTTCCTTTTCTTCACGGGATTCCTCAGCGTCTTCTTCATCCGGATACCAGCCCGCAGTCAACCCTTGAGAGGCTGGAGGCAAGTCATCCGCAGAGGGTTGTCCTTCCCCTTGCTCTGGTTCGGATTGCTCACCTTCCGGATACCAGCCTGCGGTCAGGCCAGGGCGCCCAGATTCCTGCTGGCGCTCTTCATTTTGGGGCTCAACCCCTGGCGCTATCTCACCTTCTCCGCCCTCCGCGTCGGATAGCAAGCGCCTGAAACGCTCTCTGAATTCCTCGTCCTGGGAAGGTGATGCAGCCATGCTATTCCCTGTCCGTTTTCGCCTGCTCTTTGGAGAGCACCAATGCACTCCAGGTGCCCTTCATCACCGTCTCGCCGGCCTGGTTCTTCACCTGCACCTCGATGCCTATCAACCCGCCTCCCGCCCGGGGGACAGCTTTGGTCTCCGTGACCAGCAATTGAGCGCATAAGGTATCCCCGATGAACACCGGCTTGATGAACTTCCACGCGTCGATTTCCCGGAAGGCGAGCACGGTGCCCTCCAGGAATCCGGTGCGCATCGCCAACCCCGAGGCTATCGCCAGGCCCAGCAAACCGTGTGCCACGCGTTGCCCATAAGGGGTCGCCGTGCTGAAATGGGCATCGGTATGGATTTGGTTATAATCGCCCGATAGCCCGGCGAAAGCCACCACATCGCTCTCTGTGATGGTGCGCCCGGCGGTGATGATCTCATCACCGACATGAAAATCCTCGAAATAATTGCCGCGCCCAGAGTAACGCCTGCCTTGTTTTTCCATCGCTCACGCTCCATTTTCATACGATAAGGCTATGACTCTGCACCTCATTCTAGCATAAAACCAATGGGGCAGCTTTCACCCCGGCAGTTTCGCTAAAATCTTTGACCCAGGCGGCAACATACCGTACAATGTGACCATGCGCACCTGGACGATCGCCTTCAAAGATCCGCTCGAGATCATAATCGCGGGGGATGCAAGGCTTGTGCCGACTGATTACGCCAACGACCACATCTGGGAAATCAAAGCGGGGGAAGGAGACCCCCCTGCCCTGGCAGTTCGCACCACCTATGGGCTGAGGGCCAGGTCGATGCGCCTCTTCCCGCGCTTCATCGACGCAGATGGGGATGTCACCGACCCGGCGTGCTTCCCCACGCCCCCCACGCTCGAGGCCTTCTATCCAAATTATCTGAGGCTGCATTTTTCACCGCTCTGGGGGATAGACGCCACAGCCGAGGTGTGGGTCCCCGATTCGCAAGCTGTTGCCGGGCGCTTCTTGTTCACCAACCGCGACGAGAAAGCCCGTCGGTTCACCTTCGAATGGATCGCCCAACTTTCACCCACGCAAGGGCAGCGCATGGCGCCCACAGGGATACAAAACGTACACGTGCTGACCGGCAAGACGGGAGACCTCTCGCCGGTAGTCTTTATAACAGGCGGTCCCCAAGGGGGGAGCGGCCTCTTCCCCGCGCTGCGCATGGACATCCAGCTCAGGCCTGAGGAAAACCGCCGGTTGACCTGGAGCCAGGTCGCCCGCCCCTCAACCGAAACCTCGTTCAACCACGCCAGAGCGGTTTGCGCCCGTTCCTGGGAGGCGGAGGTCACCCGCATCGAGATGGCCAATAACGGGCTTGTGGAGGTCTTCTGCGGCGACCCGGAGTGGGATTTCGCCTTCGCTCTCTCTCAATCAATCGCCCACAGGTTGATGATGAGCCCCACTGCCAGGTTGGAAAACGCATCGTACGTGCTAGCGCGTTCACCTGACCAGGGATATTCCTTGCGCGGCGACGGCGGCGACTACGGCACCCTGTGGTCGGGGCAGACGCCCTTCGAAAGCTATTACCTCTTGGGCTTGATCCTGCCCGAGGGGCGTGCCCACGCCAAAGGTATCTTACGCAATTACCTCAAGCTGCAAGAGGCGGAAGGGATCATCGATTGGAAGCCGGGGTTAGCCGGACAGCGCGGTCGCCTGCTGGCGACGCCTATGCTGGCGGCCGCGGCCTGGCGAATTTACCAGTCAGGTGGAGATCTGGATTTCTTGAAAGCCTGCTACACCCCCTTGACTGCTTTTTTCAAATCCTGGTTCACACCCGCTCACGACCGGGACCGCGATGGCATCCCCGAGTGGGACCACCCGCTCCAATCCGGCTTTGAGGACCATCCGTTGTTCTCGAACTGGCACGATTGGTCGTACGGCGCGGATATCAGCACAGCGGAGAGCCCCTCCCTATGCGCCATGCTCTTTAGTGAAGCCCAGGCGCTGCTCAAGATCGCCAAATTGATAGACGTCAGCGACGGCTGTGCTGAAATTCAAACCCGCCTGGAAGCGCTCAAGGACCGCCTGGAGCAATGTTGGGACAGCAACCTGGCTTCGTACGTCTATTGGGATCGCGATTCCCACCGCAGCGACCCTGCCGAATTGTTGGGTGTCCGCACCGGTTCGGGCCGCATCGAATTGCACACCGCTTTCCCCTCACCGGTGCGCTTGTTGATCAATATCCGCAGCCATGGCGAGACCACCATCCGCCCGCAGATCGTCGTACAGGGGACAAGCACGTCAGGCCTGCACCGAGTAGAGCAAATTCCCAACGACCAGGTGCGCTGGTCGAACGGGAGGGGGTTTGTCACCGGAGCTCGTCTGTACCAAGAGGTCGAAGCGGTAGAGACCCACGGGCTGGGTGTACAAGATGAGGTCTCCGTCTACCGTATCGGTTTCCGCAACCTGGACCATACCACCCTGCTCCCGCTGTGGGCAGGCGCGGCGGATCCGGAACGCGCCCGCCAACTCGTCGAGATGATCACCAATCCCAATCTGTACTGGCGCCCTTATGGAATCCCCGCCCTTCCCGGAGGCGGCTCGATCAGCGCAGCCCTTCCGGGAGAAAGCGTGCACCTCCCGTGGAACGCCCTGATCGGAGAGGGCTTGCTGCGCTATGGTTACCAGCGCGAGTCCGCCCAACTGCTCATGGCAGTCATGGCGGCTATCACGCGCTCCCTGAAGGAGACCGGGGCTTTCTATAAACATTATCACGCCGGCCACGGAGCAGGCAGCGGCGAGAGAAACATCCTGAATGGTCTGACACCATTGGGTTGGTTCCTGGATACATTAGGCGTCAGGTTGATTTCCAACGAACGCGTCGGATTACGGGGGTTCAATCCATTCCCGTGGCCAATTACGGTAAAATATAAGGGCATGAGCATCCTGCGCCAGGCAGAGCGCACGAGCGTGACGTTCGCGGATGGGCAATCCATAACCGTCGAAGACCCAGCAGCGTGCATCGTCTCCCTAGCAGAGTGACCAAACCACCCGAGGGACGAGGGCTATGCCAGAGCAAAAAACAAACCAGGTTGCAGGCGGAACAGAACAGGGGTCGGGTGCGCCGGCGATCAACCGGTTGATGACCGCCGTCATCCAGATGCAGGACGAGCGCAAGGCCATCAGCGGGCTCAAGAAGATCGGATTGAACGCGGTGCGCTTCTCCAGCACAGGCGCATTCCTTGGCCGGCGCAACGCGACCCTGCTGGTCGGGCTAGCTGAGAAGGATGAGCAGCCCGCCCTGGAGGTGATTCGCAAGAGCTGCCACGAGCGCATCGAATACGTCTCCACCCCCCTGGAAAACGCCCCCTTGCCGATGCCCATCTCCACTCCTGTTACGGTAGGTGGCGCGACTGTTTTTATGCTGACACTCGATCGTTATGAGGAGATTTGACCATGAAGATGATTATCGCCATTATCAGTGACGTGGATAACGAACCGGTCTCGCAAGCGCTAATCTCTTCAGGCTTTCGTGTGACGCGCGTGGCCTCCACGGGGGGATTCTTTCGCAGGGGCTCCACCACGCTGATGATCGGCTGCGAGGATGATCGCGCGGATGCGGCGATTCAGGTGATCAAGGAAAATACCACCCCGCCGGAAGAGCCCACCCGCAAGCGAGCCACATTATTCGTCCTGAACGTGGATCACTTCTCGCAGGTTTAGTCCTCCCCCTCAGCGAACATCTCCACCTGGTAAGTGAAAACCTGAAGCTTTTTGTATCGCCACAAGGTAGGGCTGGCGCCCATCTTGGCGCACAGGTGCCCGAGGAAGGCATCCGGCTCGGGCAGTTTCTCCCACACCTGAGGCAAGAAAGTCGCCCGGCTGGCACCATCGCGCAGAATCACCCCATCCACGCCAGGGTGCAGCAGTCCAGGCAAATCCTCACAGCGCTCGTATTCCAGGCGTTTGGGGGCTGTCAAGCGGGAGATTTCGATGTGGATTTCCGGCAGCTCTGAGACATCCAGGGGTGGGAAGCGGTAATCGCGATATCCGGCGGCGACAGCGTGCTCGCGCACGTCTTCAGCGAGCGGCTGGTACGCCTCGAGGGCGCCCACGCAGCCGCGCAGTTCTTCCCCACGTGTCAGGGTAACAAAGGTAGCCCCACTTTGGCGCAGCCGGGGAGGCAGGTCTTCCAGCTTCAAGGGAGGCAGCGCCTGGCCTTGCACGGCGGCTTCGAGCGCCTGGCGAGCCAGTGCCAGCAATTGCTTTCTCTCCGCGGAGGATAGCTTGTCCGGATTCATATTCACCTGGCTTTCTGCTATCGAAATCAGCAATGCAAGTGTAGCCACACCCATCATACAATCCTGCCCCTCTTGAGTCAAGTGACCATCGGACAGGGTGACAGTAATCTCGCTGGCAGCCTGCGTTGCATACCTTCGCATCGAAGCCGTCCACTGCAAGAGAAAATGTCACCTAGTCAATTTATCCCCTTTATGATATCCTAGCCCATTGCCGCGTTAAACGTGGAGCACTTTCCGCTATTGACTGGAAGCTCCTCCTGTTCAATGGCAATCCCGAGGAAAGGAGGCATCGCCATGCGTGAATATGAACTTGTCGTGATCGTCCAGCCAGACCTGGACGAGAACGCCTTCGGAGAAGTGGTCAACCGCATCAAGGGTTGGATCAGCGAGGGCGGCGGGCAGGTCAGCAAAGTGGACGTGTGGGGTAAACGCAGAATGACATACTCCATTCGAAAACAAAACGAAGGTCAGTACGTTTTGTTCAACATGTCCATGGAACCTGCAACGACGGCGCAGTTGGAACGCAACCTGCGCCTGTTGGAACCGGTTATGCGCTTCTTGATCACCGTCGAGTAACCGACCTCATACGGGGTTTCGCGGTTATCCGTGGAGGAGGATGAGATGAGCCGAGGCTTGAACAAGGTAATGATCATAGGCCGGTTAGGACGCGACCCGGAAATGCGCTACACACCCTCCGGCCGTCCAGTGACGACCTTCAGCGTTGCAACCAGCCGATCATGGAATACTTCGGATGGCGACCGGCGCACCGAGACTGAGTGGTTCAATGTAGTCGCCTGGGGTAACCTGGCGGA
>JAQUAE010000090.1 GCA_028687395.1 Anaerolineales bacterium
GCGATGCGTTTCATCTCCTGGCGAGCGGTGGCGATGCGCAACTTCAGCCCCTCGGGCGTCTCCGTCTTGCGGTGCATCAGGCGGGTGATCATCTCTTCCTCGTCCTGCGTGGTCAGGAAGATCAGCAACGCCTCGGGGCACAGGCTGCGGATCGTGGCAGCGCCCTGGACATCGATGCGCATAATGACGTCCTTCCCGCTGCCGAGAGCCTGGCGCACCTGCGCCTTGGGGATGCCCTTGTAGTCGTTGTAGACGATGGCATACTCCAGCAACTCCCCTGCCTCGATCATCTCTGCGAAGTCATCGTGGGAGACGAAGAAATAATCCACGCTATGGCGTTCCTCGGGCCGCGGCTGGCGGGTTGTGGCCGTGACAACAAAGTGGAAGGGCAACTCACGCTCCTTCATGCGTTGAATCACCGTGTCTTTACCCACGCCGGAGGGGCCGGAGATGACGACGAGCAAGGGCTGGGGATGGTAATCGTTCAGGTCGAAAGGACTGGTCATCGTTCCTCTGCATTGCGGATCGAATGCGTTGGGTGGCACGCATCCCCCGCTGCGATTAGCCCTCGCATTCCCAGAATCTTTGATAACTGATTATAATTTCAAATCCAGGAGAAAAGCCCGGAGGATATGCATGCCGACTTACCAGTATCGCTGTCTAAATTGCGGTAAGCGATTCGAACTCTTCATGAGCTACAGCGAGTACGGGGCACACCCCGTCTCCTGCCCACACTGCCACAGCGACGAGGTGCAACGCCGCATCGGGCGCCTGCGCATCGCCCGCTCGGAGGAGAGCCGCCTAGAGAACCTGGCTGACCCCAGCAGCCTGGCTGGACTGGAAGACGACCCCAAGTCGCTGGGAAGGATGATGCGCCGTATGGGCAGCGAGATGGGAGAGGAAATTGGCCCCGAGTTCGACGAAGTCATCGATCGCCTGGAAGCGGGCCAAAGCCCGGAAGAGATCGAACAAAGCCTGCCCGACCTTGCCGGAAGCGATGGTGGCAGCGATTTCGCCGGGGCGGACGACGACTTTTAACCCCGCAGCCCCTGGAGATCAAACCCGCGACTTCTGCGCTAATTTGAGCAGGACGGCGGCGAGAAGCGCATCCTGCACTTGGGCGAAGGGCAGGGAGGCATCGATCACCACCCAGCGCTCGGGTTCCTGCGCGGCCAATTCCAAATATCCCTGTCGCACCCGGCGGTAGAAATCCAGGTCATAGGTGTCCAGGCGATTCAGTGAGCCACCCCGGGCGCGCCGCTGTAATCCCTCTTCCACTTCCAGGTCCAGGAAGAGGGTCAGGTCAGGCTTGAGGTTGTCGGTGGCGAAGTCAACCAGGTGGCGCACCTGGTCGAGGTTGCGCTGGTAGCCGTAACCTTGATAGGCAAGGGTGGAATCAGCGTAGCGGTCACACAGCACCATGCTGCCCTTCACCAAATGTGGCCGGATCACCTCTTCAACTAGTTGGGCACGCGAGGCTTGAAAGAGCAAGATTTCGGTACGCTGCTGCATGGCAACGTTATCCAGGTTCGAGAGGATGGCCCGGATTTGCTCACCGATTGCCGTTCCCCCCGGCTCACGGGTCAACAGCACGTCGTAACCCTTCTGGCGCAGGGTCTCGCTCAGCAGCAGGATCTGGCTGCTCTTGCCGCTCCCTTCGGAGCCTTCGAAAGTGATGAACATGCTCGTCGCCTTCCCGCCGCCCTGCTATAGAGGCAGCAGCCCTGCTCAGGGGCTCTCCCGGAAGATGCGCACGCGCCGCCGGGGTTCTTTGCCGTAAGAATGAGAGACCAGGTTTGCCTCGCGCGCCAGTTGGTGCTGCAGGCGGCGTATGGCTGCCGCCGCTGGCGGAAGCTCGACCCAGCGCTCGCCGTTCAACACCGCGTCGATGGCCGCCCGGGCCTCGCGCAGATAGTAGTCCTCCGCGTGCTCACCTGCGGTCACGCTCGACAGGTTGAACAGGTCGCTCAAGAATTGCTGCATCTGGTTGATCGTGTTGGAGCGCAGGACGTAGATGGGGATGTTGCGCCGTTCGGCGTCGACGATGACGCGCTGCCGCTTGCGGAAGTAAGAGCGCAGGGTGACCAGCACTTGCGCATCGCCAGGGTCGTCGGCCAGCACGACTGGTACGCCAAGCCGCCTGGCTGCCTGGGAAAGACGATTGCGCGCCACGCCGTACGGGTAGATGCGCAAGGTCTCCATAGGTTGGCGCCCCTGGCTGGAGCGGACTGCATCGCCCGGCTCCCACGCCTGGGGTGCACCAGTCGGTTCATACCCCGCCTGCTCGCTCTGGCGGCGGTAGCCCTGCTGGCCGAACTGGCGGGAAGAGGTTGGCTTGGCCAGGGCAGTCGGTTTCTCGATGTGGATGTTGCCGTGATCATCGCGCGAGCGAATCTCGGGGAGCAGGGGATAGCCGCGCAATAGGGCATCCACCGCAGCAGCCACGTCCTGGTGAATCGCCAGGCGGTCGCGCTGCTGAATCTCGATCAACACGTCGAAGGTAGGGGGTGAGCGGCGTTCCAACACGGTTTTCTGCGTGCCGCGGCGCCGGGCCTCCTCATCGGACAGGGTGACCGATTCGACCCCCCCCACCAGGTCACACAGAGTGGGATTGAGCAACAGGTTCTCCAGGTTGTTGCCGTGGGCCGTGCCGATGAGCTGAACGCCGCGCTCGGCGATTGTGCGCGCCGCGGCTGCCTCCAGCTCGCGGCCGATCTCGTCGATGACGATAGCCTCCGGGTTGTGGTTCTCGACGGCCTCGATCATCACCTCGTGTTGCAGGGAGGGCAGGCTGACCTGCATCCGCCGCGCCCGGCCGACCGCCGGATGGGGAACGTCACCGTCCCCGCCAATCTCGTTGGAGGTGTCGACGATGACCACGCGCTTGGTGTCGGCTAGGATGCGGGCGGCCTCGCGCAGCATGGTGGTCTTACCCACCCCGGGCCGACCCAGGATCAGCAGGCTCTTGCCGCCCTCGATCAGGTCCTTGATGATGTCGGTAGTGCCGTACACCGCTCGCCCCACCCGGCAGGTCAGGCCGACGATGTGCCCCCGACGGTTGCGGATGGCTGCGATGCGGTGCAGCGTGCGCTCGATCCCGGCGCGGTTGTCCGCATCGAAAGCGCCGATGCGCTCTACGACGTAATCAAGGTCAGCGTGGGAGGTCTCCACCTGCCGGAGAGCCACCTCCCGCTCGACGAAGCGTGCGGTGGGCACACGCCCCAGGTCCATGATGATCTCCAACAGATTATCGCTATCGTCCACGCTGGCGACCGCTTGGGAGATCTCAGCAGGCAACACTACCATTAAGGCCTGTAAATCATCCGTTATTTTGAGTTGTGACATGCAGAGTTCAACTTCTCCGAATGAGCAATCGGGGCAGAAACTTCGGGATGCCTGCCTTCTAGAATAGGCAGGGCGAAAGCCCGCGCCGCTTTCTGTGGAATGACCAGGTGTTTGACCATCACAGCCTGGCGAGGCCCGGCGGCTGCGCCGAGGTCCTCCAGCACCGGTTCTAACCAGGAGATATAGGAGCGAATGCAGACGTACACCGGACGGGCAGAACGGTTGGTCAAGCGCGCCTGCAGTTCACCCAGGCGCTCGGCAATATCCCGGGCGTCGGGATGAACGAGGAGCTGCACCCAGATGCCGCGGCGACCGCCTTTTACTTCGGCGAACGCCAGCACGTCGTCCCCTTTGCGGTAGACCAATCCCTGTGGCTTGCTGGCAGGGAGAGGCTCTACCTGTTGTACCAGACCCGGGACGGTGTTGGCGTAGAGGGCGCGGATGGGGAGAAGGTCCTGCTCGGCGGCGGGCTGCCAGGCGCCCGAGGCGGCCTTAGCGAGGGCGGCAGGCTCGAGCCTCCACACACGCTGGCGCACGTACACCGCAAAACCTGCCCGCCGCAGGGGTTCGAAGGCCGGGCTGGCTTCATCCACGTCGGCCAGCAGGCGATAGGCTTCCTGCTCGCCCATCTGCACCACGAGATGTTCCAGCAAGGCAGGCAGGGCAGGCGAGGTGAGGGCGTCATCCGGCGCCAGGAAGGTGAGATGAGCAAGCTGCGAGCCAGGCGTGTGCATCACCTGGCCGATGAGGATATCCCTGCCGTTCTCCTCGCCCACGCAGACGGAGGTGTAAATCCCCATCGCCGGGGTGACCGAGGAGATCATGGCGCGCGTGAACAGCATTTCACCGCGGGTCAAGACCAGAGAGGAGTGCAATAAGACGCTCTGGTGGCGGTAGCGATGCAAGGCGGGGAGGTCGCGCCAGTCGAAGGGTCGTAGGCTCATCACTGAGTGGTCGCGGCGTCAGGCTGTGAGATGGACAGGGAGTGCTGTCCACCCCGGTAAGCTAATTATACGCCCGCCATGTGGAGAAAATAGCGATGAAATCGGTCGTCGCCGGTCAACTCAGGATGAAAGGAGGTCGCCAGGAGGCGCCCCTGTCGCGCCGCAACAATGCGCCCATCCTCCAACTGCGCCAGCGCCTGGGCATCGCCGGAGACCGTCTCGATCAGCGGGGCGCGGATGAAGATGGCGTGGTAAGGCCTTTCCCGGGGGTCAACCGCCGCCAACACCGGAACCTCCAGGTCGGCCTCGAAACTGGCAACCTGGCGGCCAAAGGCATTGCGCTCGACAGTGATATCCATCAAGCCCAGCAACGGCTGCTTGCGGCGGGCGTCCCTCGAAAGGAAAATCGCCCCGGCGCAGGTCCCCCAGATGGCTTTTTCCCGGCCATACTGGCGCAGAGGCTCCATCAGGCGATAATCCTCGGCCAGCTTGCCAATGGTGGTGGACTCGCCGCCTGGAATGATTAAACCTGCCAGGTCATCCAACTGTTCGGAGAGGCGCACCTCCCGGGTGGATACGCCCAGCCTCTTAAGGATAGCGATATGCTCGCTGAAATCCCCTTGCAGAGCAAGAACACCAATAGTCATACTACCAACCGCGAGTGGCGATCAATTCTCCTTCGGGGATAGAAGCGATCTGGCGCCCCACCATAGGCTCGCCCAGGTTGCGGCTGACCTCAGCCAGGATGTAAGGATCGTTGTAGTGGGTGGTCGCCTTGACGATGGCTGCGGCGCGCTTGGCAGGATCGCCGGACTTGAAGATGCCCGAACCGACGAAAACGCCGTCCACGCCGAGTTGCATCATCAGCGCCGCATCAGCCGGGGTGGCGATACCGCCCGCAGCGAAATTCACCGCGGGGAGCCGGCCCAGGTCGCGGGTCTCTACGACCAATTCGTAGGGAGCGCCGATTTCCTTGGCAAAGGCCATCAGCTCTTCTTCAGCCAAGGTTTTCAGGCGGCGAATCTCGCCCAGCACTGAGCGCGCGTGGCGCACCGCTTCCACCACGTCCCCCGTGCCCGCCTCGCCCTTGGTGCGAATCATAGCTGCGCCCTCGCCGATGCGCCGCAGCGCCTCACCCAGGTTGCGGCAGCCGCACACAAAGGGCACCTTGAAGGGATGCTTATTGATGTGATGCGCCTCGTCGGCCGGGGTGAGCACTTCCGATTCGTCGATGTAATCCACGCCGATGGCTTCCAGAATCTGCGCTTCGACGAAGTGCCCGATCCTGCACTTGGCCATCACCGGGATGGAGACGCTATCCATGATCTTGAGGATCAGCTCCGGGTCGCTCATGCGAGCCACCCCGCCGTCGGCGCGGATATCCGCCGGCACGCGCTCGAGCGCCATAACCGCTACCGCACCAGCGTCCTCCGCTATGCGGGCATGCTCCGGGGTGACCACATCCATGATCACGCCGCCTTTGAGCATCTGGGCTAGACCCTTTTTTACCGTAAGTGTGGCAACTTGCTGTTCCATATGCAGGCTTTACCTCCTCGATTTCTCGAATCTTGCTCGTGTAAAAAATTCTACCATGCCCCCAAAAGCGTGACAATCTACCAGATGCCCTCAAAAGCATGTAGACCAGTTGATCGTAAAACTGCTCAAAATAAAGCTGTTTATATGGTCCAGTTAAGAAAGTGGCCCACCTGGTGCGCCAACAGGCGGGGAGGAGGCAAGTCAGGGGAGTCGAGGAAGCGCCACTATAGTATCACTGGGGGTGCAACCGCCCGCTTCATGGCTTGCCATAGCGCTTGTAGATGCTCAACACCCGGTCGGCATAGGAATAGCCGGCTTGCACCGGCCCGTAGGCGCGCAACGCTTCGCGTTCGTCGCCGTGCCGCTTGATCAGGCCGGAAAGCATGCGCACGCCATACTTGAGGTTGAATTCCGGGTCCTTGAGCTGTGCGCTGGTTGGGCGGTTGGCGAAACACGGCCCATTGACGCAGGTGAAGCTGGCCGCGATGCCGTCCTTGGGCATGACCTGCATCAAGCCCACCGCCCCACTGCGCGATACTGCCTTTGGATTCCCGCCACTTTCCTGCCAGACCACCGCCGCCACCAGGTTGGGGGGCACATTGTACTGTTCTGCGTAGCGAGTGATGAGCGCACACCACTGCAAGACCCGCCTGGGGTAGCGCCGGCTGACCTGGCACGGCTCTTCAACCTGCGCCGCCACCGGCTGGCCAGCAGCATCCAGGCCGACGGCACCTACCCCAACGGCTGCCGGCTCGAGCACGGCGACATCTGCCTCCAGAGAATGCGTCTCTACAGGGGCAGGGGGCAGGCTGGTGCCGGCGGTGAGCAGCAAGCCGCAGGCCACGACCGCCACGCTTCCCAAAATCGCCCCGGGGATGACCAACTTTTCACCAAGCCACATAACGCCTCCATATCATGTCTATTAAATAGCACGTTTGTTCTAGTTTGTCAATAGTCGGGAACCTCTCGGTTCCGGGCAAAGCACCAACGTGTGATATCTGTTCAGCGAAGCCAACGCCCAATTGCGCCAATAATCACCCCGGCGCTTTTCGCTGATTAAACCACCAGCAGCCCCCTGGCGCGGTGCGCCAGGGGGCTGCTGATGAGTTTCACACCTTTTAAATCTCAGCGTTTGCGCTTTTCTCCCGTGGGGAAAAGCCGGGCAACTCCGGCGCACCCATGGAGCGCATGCGCTGCTCCTCGGAGGTTTGCGAGACCTGCGGCCCCTCCACCCACTCGCCGCCCGCCAGCGCCTGGTTGGCCAGTAATAAGGCTTCGGCGCGGTTCTCCGCCCAAAT
>JAQUAE010000091.1 GCA_028687395.1 Anaerolineales bacterium
CCCCGGTGTTGCTGCACGGCTCGATCATGCACATCCTGTTCAACATGTATGCCTTGAACGCCTTCGGGCCGGGCCTGGAACGCGCCTTTGGACACTGGCGTTTCCTGGCCTTATACCTTTTGAGCGGCTTTGCGGGTAATGTAGTCTCCTTCCTGATGTCGCCTGCGGCTTCGCTGGGTTCCTCCACGGCGATCTTCGGCCTGCTGGGCGCCGAGGGGGTTTTCCTGTACCGCAACCGCGAACTGTTTGGCGCCAACGCCCGCAAGGCGTTGATCAGCATAATTACCGTCGCCGTGGCCAACCTGATCATCGGGCTCTCGCCGGGCATCGATAACTGGGGGCATGTGGGAGGGCTGGTGGGGGGTGTGCTCTTTGCCTGGTTCGGCGGTCCGCTCCTGCGAGTAGAGGGCACTTATCCCTCGCTACACCTGGCAAACGAACGCAGTGCAGAACAAGCCTGGCAAGCGGGCCTCGCGGTGGGTGGGCTCTTCGCCCTGCTGGCCGCGGCTATCATCTTCATGCGTCGAGGCGGTGTGGGATGGTAATCCTGGTGACGGGCGGCGCCGGTTACATCGGCAGCCATACGGTTGTGGAACTCTTGCAAGCCGGCCACGAGGTGGTAGTGGTGGATAACCTGGTGAACAGCAAGGTTGCCGCGCTCGAGCGCGTCCAGGAAATCGCCGACAAGCCGCTGCGCTTCTTCGAGGTGGATTTGCGCCACCGGCAAGCGCTGGAGGCAGTCTTCTCCCGCTTCGAATTCGATGCGGTGGTGCACTTTGCCGGCTTGAAGGCGGTGGGCGAATCGGTGGCGCGCCCGCTTGACTACTACGACAACAACGTCACCGGCACGCTCGTCTTGTGCGACCTGATGGGCTGCTACGGAGTCAGGAATATCGTCTTCAGCTCGTCGGCGACGGTGTATGGCAACCCCCAGCAAATGCCCATCCGGGAGGAATTCCCCCTCTTGCCGATCAATCCCTACGGCTGGACGAAGCTGGCCATCGAGCAAATCCTGCGTGACCTGCACAGCGCCGATGAGCGCTGGAACGCGGTCTTGTTGCGCTATTTCAACCCGGTGGGGGCGCACCCCAGCGGTAGGATTGGCGAGGACCCCACCGGCATCCCCAACAATCTATTCCCTTACATCGCTCAGGTGGCAGTGGGCAAGCTGCCGGAGCTGCACGTCTACGGCAGTGATTACCCCACCCCGGATGGCACTGGCGTGCGCGATTACATCCACGTCGTCGACCTGGCTATCGGGCACCTGCGCGCCCTGGAGAGGCTGAACGCCCATCCGGGGGTTGTGACCTACAACCTCGGCACCGGGCGCGGCTACAGCGTGCTGCAAGTAGTGAAAGCCTTCGAGCAAGCCAGCGGCGTGAGCATCCCTTATCGAGTCGTCGGTCGCCGGCCAGGGGACGCGGCTACCTGCTACGCCGATCCTGCCCGGGCGGAGATGGAGATGCGCTGGAAGGCAGAGCGGGAACTGGACGCGATGTGCGCCGACGCCTGGCGTTGGCAATCGCTCAACCCGAACGGCTACGCCTGATCCCTTTTCGCTGCCTGGATCATCCTTGCGTGGAGTACCGCGGCGCCCTCCGCTCCAGGAAGGCGCTCAGGCCTTCGCGGTGCTCCGGCGTATGGCTGGCGATTTCTTGCAGGTGCGCCTCGTAATCCAGGACTCCTTCCAGGTTGCCGAGAACCGCCTTGTTGAACGCCCGCTTGGCAAGCCCCATGGTCCTCGTGGGACCTTGCGCCAGTTCGTTAGCCCAACGCTCAGCCTCTTTGTGTAACTCAGCCGCCGGGACTACCCGGCTGACTAACCCCCACTCGAGCGCCTGACTGGCGCTAACCGGGGCGTTGCACAGGGTGCACTCCATCGCCCTGCCCAGGCCGATGGTGGCTGGCAACAAGAGCGAGACGGCTGAGTCCAACCCCAGCCCGATTCCCAGAAAGGCGACGATGAAGCGGGCTTCTTCGGCGGCGATGCGCAGGTCGCACGCCAGGACGATACCCAGCGCTGCCCCGGAAACCGGCCCCTGGATAGCGGCCATGACGGGCTTCTCCAGGCGGCGAATTTGGGCGATCAGCGGATTATAGGTGGTCAGCAGGTGAGCGCGATAAGCGCCCTGCTTTCCAGGTTCGGTTTCTCCGATATCTTGACCGGCGCTGAACACCGCGCCCCTGGCGCTGAGTAACACGCAGCGCACCTGATGGTCGCGGGCTGCCCCCTGAAGCGCCTCCTGGAGGCTTGCCAGCATGGCGGCGTCCAGGGCGTTCACCTTTGGCCGGTCGAGGGTGATGCTGAGCACCCTCTCCTTCTGTTCGCATATCACGTGTGGGCTGGATGGCATAGGCAGGTCACCTCCCCGGATGAAAACCAGGAATCATCCAATGCATTCAGGTTACCCGTATTTTATCCCTTTAAAAAAAGAAACCCGGGTTTACCCGGGTTGTGGAACATACTGGTAAATCCTGGTTATTCAGGCTGCTCGTCGTCGAAATCGTCGCCCGCTTCGTCCTCGAAGCCGATCTCGATCTCGACGTCTTGCTCGGCCAGGCGCAGCCAGAGCAGGAGCAGTTGCCCTTCGTCGGTTTCGATGCTGCGCGCCGCAACAATCAGCGCCTGGTGCTCCAGGCCATCCGTGGAGCGGAATTCCAGGTAGATGGGTTGGTGGTTCCTCCACGCCTTGTGGCAGCGTTCCACTAACGCCGGGCCATTGAAGGTGCGCAGCTCGGTGATCACCATGGCGGCCAGGTTGGGGCTTTCGTTCAAACCCGTCACCCAGCCCTCTGCCACGGCCTCGAAGGTCGGAGGTGGTCCCTCGATAATTGTGATCTTGTCTTCCATTCTGATGTCTCCAGGGAAAGAATCATACCACGGAACGGAATGGTCACGCGGATTTTGGAGTAAAGTGGGCGCCTTTGCGAGGGGATAAATCCCGCGGGGTATAATGTACGCCGGAGAGTCGGGATGCATAAATTGGTAATACTGATAGGAGCGCTCGAGGACCCTGCGGCGCTCGACGACGAATGGCCGCAATTCTTGCGCCTCTCCGAGGCCATGCCGGGCTTGCGCCGTGAAGCCACCAGTCGGGTGGATACCGTGCTCTTTGGCGCTGGCGACACCCTGCTGATGCACGAGATGTTCTTCGATTCGCAGTCCGCGGCGCGCAGTGCAATGGCCTCGTCTGAAGGCCGCGCAGCCGGCAGGGCCTTGCAAGCCATGACCGGCGGGAGGGTCACCATTTTCCTGGCCGACCACAAGGAGGATGATCTCGACAACATCCGCAGGCATATTGTTAAGGGAAAGGATAATGATGCTGACCCCGCGTGACGTCCAGGCGTACATGGATGTGCATGCCATCCCGGGGGTGATCGTCCAGCTGGACGTCCCCACCCTGACGGTCGAGGCGGCCGCGTTAGCCGTAAATGTCCCACCCCAACGGATCGTCAAATCTATCCTCTTCCTGGTGGCCGAGCGCCCGGTGCTGGCCATCGCTTGCGGCCTGGATTACATCGAGCGCCGCGCCATCGCCAACCTGTTCGGCGTGGGGCGCAAGCGGGTGAAGCTCGCCACGGAGGAGGAGGTGCTGCAGATTGCCGGCTATCCAGCCGGGGCGATGCCGCCTTTTGCTCACCAGCAGCCTCTGGAAACGCTACTCGACCAGCGCGTGCTGGCGCAGGAGCAGGTTTTCGCTGGCGGCGGCGCCGAGAACGCACTGCTGCGCCTTCCCCCGCAGGAGATCCTGCGCGCCAGCGGGGCGAGGGTGATGGACCTGGTCTCTCTGCCCGAAGCCGAGCTGCCCGAATAGCCCTGCCGCACAGTCCCCTGTCGGTTTGCGATGAAATCACCCCGCTTACCCTTGCGCCTACTCTTGGCTATCCCGTTTATTGTGATTCTGTTGGTGGGGTATTTCGTCTATCGCGGGCGAACCCCGCAGGCGGCGCGCTCGGCGCGCTTGCTGGCCTGGTTCTCCGCGCCGGAGGCGCACCCGGAGTGGGCGACGCGCATCGGGCAGCGCTGCAACGCGGCGCCTTTTATCTTCCCCACGGACGGCTACGTGGGCTTTCTGTGGGGCGATTCCTTCCGCATCGGGCACCGCCACCAGGGGATCGACATCTTCGGCGGGGGGGAGGCAGGGACTACCCCGGTATGGGCGGCTTATCCCGGCTACCTGACGCGCTTGCCGGAATGGAAATCCTCGCTGATCGTGCGTATCCCCAGCGACCCGCTGCAGCCCGACCGGCAGATCTGGGCCTATTACACCCACATGGCCGATGAGGAGGGAGAATCGTTCATCGCGCCAGCCTTCCCGCCCGGCGTGAAAGAGGTGTACGTTGCTGCGGGCACCTTGCTGGGCTATCAGGGTGACTACTCTGGAGACCCGTTCAATCCGACGGGCATCCATCTCCATTTTTCTATCGTGCGGGACAAGGACGGAACCTTCCGCAACGAGCTCGAGTTCGAGAATACCCTTGACCCCTCGCCGTACCTGGGCTTGCCCTTGAACGCTGCCGAAAATCATGGCGAGGTGCCGGTGTGTATTCGTTAGGATGAGGTGAAAGATGAGCGAGTTTGAGGGCAAAGTCGTCCTGGTGACGGGCGCAGGGAGAGGCATCGGCAGGGCGATCAGCGAAGCCTTTGCTGCGCAGGGGGCGCGGGTGGCTACCAACGACATCACCCCGGTGAACCTGGATGAGACCGTGGCGCGCATCACCGCCGCCGGGGGTACGGCGCGCAGTTACGTGTTCGACGTGGCCAAGGCGTTGCCGGTGAACGCCATGGTCGAGCAGGTGCTGGGCGATTGGGGGCGAGTCGATATTCTGGTCAACAACGCCGGCGTCGAGCCTCACGCGCCGCTCTTGGAGCTGGACGAATGGGATTGGCAACGCACCCTCGACGTCAACCTGAGCGGGCCCTTCTATACCATGCAGGCGGTGGGTAAGGTGATGCGCGCCCAGGGTGGGGGGGTGGTGGTCAACATCGCTTCGATAGCCGGTCGCGCTCACGGCTTGAAGGATCGCTCCGCTTACGTGGCCAGCAAGACCGGCCTGATTGGTCTGACCCGCGAGGCAGCGCGCGAATTTGCAGCCTATAACATTCGCGTCAACGCCGTCTGCCCGGGGGTGATCGAGACTGAAATGACCGCTGCCCTGCGCCAAAATGAAGCCATTCTGCGCAAGTGGCTGGAGGACATCCCCCTGGGACGCCTGGGCCATCCCCAGGATGTGACCGGGCTGGTGCTCTTCTTGTGCAGCCAGGCGGCGGCTTATCTCACCGGGCAGGCGATCAACATCGATGGCGGCAAAGTGATGTGTTAATGGGAGCGGGTCAGGGAATCGTTATATAATCAGGCTTGTGTTTTTTCCGAGAGGCGCTATCTAATGACGGTCGGCATCCCATTCCGTCTGGCCCTCCTTGGAAATCCTGTCTCTTGAGGAGAAACCTCGTATGCTTCGCAGAGCCAGTACCTCAAAAGCAATCCTCATTATCAGCGCCTTCACGGTGGTGGCTAGCATGGCTTGTTCGCTCGTCACCCTGGGCAGCCGGTCAAGCGACCAGGAAGCTGCCGCGCAGGAAAGCCCCACCCTCCTGGCCGAAACGCCCACGCCTCTCCCCTCGCCAACCGAGACGCTCGCCCCCACCCCGACCGAAACTCCTCTCCCCACTCTGGCCCCGACGCCTTCCTATGATTGGTGCAAGGGGATGAACACCCGCGTGGCTAAGGAGGATGAGGTCAAGATCGGCCCCGAGAAGGGCGACAAGGCTTTTGCAACCTACGCCTGTCTTCTCGAAGCCAGCGGGCCGATACGGGAGTATCCGCAGCCTGCTATCCGCCTCAAGATTGGCTTTAATGACAAGAACGGCGTGCTGCACATCTACACTGCTATCGCCGGGGCGCTGATCTACAAATCCAATCCGGTGGCGGAGTTTACCTACCCCGCTTGTTACAAAAAAGATACCGAGGACCCCACCATGTTGGCTGCGGCGGATTACCTGCAGGCGTTGAACGCGTATATGGCTCCGGGCGCACCCCCCAAGGAGTTCCCTCTGTTGGTGCACCTCGAGCTGGGCTATGACAACCACTGGCCTTCGGAAGCCAGCCTGGTGAACCGCTACACTGACCTGAACAACAGCCTGAAGGCTGCCATTGAAGCCGGGGAGGGATTCCCGGAGGTTCCCGAGCGCTACAGGATGTACGTCCTGCCCGGGTTGGAAGACTGCCCCTAGGTAGCCGGAGCCTGCCTGCCCGCAAGCACATGGAAGAATTATTGGATTATCGCCGCGGCCTGCTGGAGCGCCTGGCGAATATCGCTGGCGACTATCAGGCCGCCCTCTCCGCCACTGAAGGCGGGCAAGGAGGGCGCGGCGCACGCCTGGCGACTCCCGCTGAGCAGCGCGCCTGCATTCATGCCAGAGATGTCTCGAAAGAGATCTTCCTCCCCGGCCAGGAGGCGCTCCTGGCCGGGGAATCACCCGAGCGCCTGGATATTGTTGATGCGCCAGGGGTTGCTGCCTCGCGGCCGGAGGAGCCTCTCGAAGCCGTGTTGGCAGAGCTGCAGGCCCTGTGCACCCAACAGGCGGCGCGGCTGGAGGACCTGCCTCCCCAGGCCTGGAACGCCACCTGGCGCCACCCCAAGGTTGGCCAGCGCACCCTCTTGTGGTGGGTGGAGCGCAGCCTGCTTCACCTCCAGGCGCACCTGCCCCACGGCTCACTGCGACCCCTGTCGAGTGACTCGCCAACTCCCCTGTAGCTAATCTGCCTCGCCCTTGGTCGCGGGCCAGGCTGCCGACCTCTCCAGCGCCTTGTTGCTGTTTCCAATGCTTTTACACGTCCCGCCCGCACTACACCATCGCAGTTTCCGTCTGCTCTGGTTAGGGTTGATGGTTTCGGTCGCCGGCTCCCAGATGCAGCTTTGGGCGCTCTTCTGGCTGCAAGCTTTCCCACTCCCCCAACAAGACTTCGATCTTGTTCTGCAGCTCGACGTAATCTTCACCCAGGCGCTGCACCGTTTCGGATTCGGGAGGTGGTTTCTCCAGGAGGGTGGCGATATGCCCAATCTGCTCTTCCAGGCTGGCGATGCGCTTCTCGACGTCGG